>CAMYMX010000045.1 GCA_947259605.1 uncultured Polyangiaceae bacterium
TTGGGATGGGAGCGAGTCCTTCACCGCTCGTGGGTTACAACACGAACGTGCGCCATAAGGGAAAGCTGTATCACATTCAAACCGAAGATTCGGGTGTGAAGCGGCCGCACGTCATCACCCAACTTTTCGCTGACGGCGGTCGCATCATCGCTTCCGAGAAGACCTCGTACCAAGAACACATTGGGTCCGAAGGGCTCACCGAAATCGTGAAGCAGCTGATGCGCGAGCAACACAAGCGCGTGTTCATCGGGCTACGCGATGGCGTCTACGACGAAGATGACCCCGCCACGATTCATGGCGATGGCGCGAACGGGGATGCGCTGCCTCCCGAGGCAAGCACCGAGGTGCTGAACCACGCTGCAGCTCTTCTGGTGGAGGGTTCACCGCAATACGAGCAGCTGCGTCCGAACAGCGCGTCGGGCCAGCGAATCTCACGCGCACCCGCGGCTCCGTTTGGTCACGAGGTGTTGAGTGAAAAGACCCTCGACGAAGTCATTTTGGCCTATCTCGCGCGTGACCTCGAAACGGGCACCTGAAACCGCTCGGCTTGACACTCTCGGCAGCGCATTGTTAGCTCACCGCCCGCAGGGCAGCCGCTGCGGGGAAATCACGATGCCCGACGCGAAAACATCGTTCACATTGGACATTCCCCGGTCTATCGGGAGCGACGTCGACAAGGCTAGAGCCGTCGACGCGGTGTTCCTGTTCATCGTCCATGGAGAGGGCGGGGGCGTTTGGACCGTGAACATGAAGGACGCGCCGGGAGTCACCGAAGGTGATACAGGCAACGCCGAGTGCACAATCGAGCTGTCGACCGAGGACTGGAGAGCGATGACCGACAAGCCAGGCGCTGCCATGCAGTTCTTCATGCAGGGCAAGATCAAGCTCAAGGGCAATGCGCTGCTGGCCACCAAGCTCCAGTCCGTGATCGGCTAACCACCTCTCGGCACGATGACTGCGCTCAAAGACCGCCTTTTCAAGCTCCTTCAGGATCCCCGGGTTGCGAAGCTACTGCAGAACCCGAAGGTTCAACAGACTGTGGTCAAGGGCTTTCGATTCCGTGGGCGGGTCGAAGGGGCGATGGACCAGCGTGTACAGCAAATGGCCAGCGTGCTGAACTTGGCGACTCAACGCGACCTGCGCTCGCTACAACGTCGGATACGGCACCTGGAACAAGAGCTTCACGAAGCCCAGGAGCGCATCATCGAAGTCGAAGATGCTCGAGAAGCTCAGGCCCGTAGTTGAGACCGAAGTAGAACACGGCAGCCAGGGGTACGATGATGCTGAGTACAGCGAGGCTCACGCCGAGAGTGGCGATCGCGTAGTCCCACCCAGTGGGCTTCGACCCTGGGGTTTCGTGCTGACGGATCAGCTCGAGATTTCGCCGGTTCGATTTGTATGCGAGGTCGAAGATATCGCCCACGATCGGCACTGCGCCAGCAAGTAGGTCCACCACGATGTTTAGAATCATTCGAAACAAGACCACGCGAGGCACTCCGCGACGGAGCGCCAACGCCATGAGACCAATCGAGCCCACACCCGTGACCGCGTCTCCGATGCCCGGAAACAAAATGCCGATGACCGGGTCGAGGCCAAAGCGGACGTCCGTTCCCGGAATGCGAAAGCGGTCATCGAGCAGCGTGACGAGTTGCTCCGCCCAGCGACGGAGCGTCGAAACTGAACGTTCCGCGTCCACCATGCCCGGACTCTAGAGGCGCGATCAGTCGTTCGCCAGAACTTGGTCGCCGCAGGCCTCGGCGATGACCGTTCGGAGCCGCTCTCGCAAGTTCGACCCCTTCTCGACAAAGTGATGAATTCCCAGCTGATGCAGAAGCTGGACATCGTGCTCCTGGGCGCCGGCACTGACCGAGATGATGGAACAGCTCTGCGCAAGCCCTTCGCCTCGGAGCTGCATGCACAGCTCGACGCCGTTCATGCGGGGCATGTGCAAATCGAGCAACATCACATCGGGCTCTTCCCGTTGGACTTCGCTCAACGCGTCTTCGCCGTCATGGGCAACCCGAATTGCCGTCGGGCCAAGAATCTGCCTCACGTAGAAGGTGAGGATCTTCGCGAGGTCGACGTCGTCATCGACGATTAGCACCGAAGGTGCCTTGCGACTCGGCTCCTTCGAGTCCTGGCTGCGGGGTCGCTCGTCGCGGACCGCACGCAGCTGCCACGCAACGGCTTCGGCACTTTGGTTGCGCATCTGCGGGTTCGGGCTGAGCATTTCGTGTACGAGCTGACACATCGCCAACGGGCAGTCGGGCCGGAGCTCCGCGAGGGCGACGGGTCGACCGCGCTCGTGCGCTGTCACCACTTGACGAAACGTGCTGCCGTCGTACGGTCGCGACCCGGTGAGCAACTCGTAGGCGAGCACCCCGAGCGCAAAGATGTCGACGAGATGACCACTGCCCGGTGCCGCAGTGTTGAACAAAGCCTCCGGTGCCATGTACGGCGGAGAGCCGGCAACACGCTGCTTCCCGTTCACGTCGAACTCCGGTAAGACGAGCCCGAAGTCCATCAACACCACACGGTGAACCGGAGTCAGCATGACGTTGTCGGGCTTGATGTCCCGATGCACGAGCCCGGCGCGGTGAACGACACTGAGCCCTTCAGCGGCCGGCAGGAGAATCTGCACGACTTCGGACACGCTAAACGGCTCGCCGCTTCCCCAACGGGTGTCAGCATGCTTGGTCAGGGACACACCGTAGACCCGCTCCATGACCAGATAGTCGATCCCGCGGTGCTCCCCCAGCGTGTGAACGCTGACCAAGCTCGGATGCTGGAATGCGGCCAGCGCGCGTGCCTCGTTTCGAAGCGGCGGCGTCAGGGGATTGGGCCAGGCTGCCTTGATGGCGACTCGCCGATTGAGCAGGTGGTCGTGCGCCTCGAAGACCTGGCCCATCCCTCCCCGGCCCAGGAGCTTGATGATCTCATAGACGCCATCGAGCAGCTCACCGGTTGCGAAAATACGATTCTCGCCGTCATCCAGCGGCTCGCCCGCCGCAATTGCCTGTCCACCCCTCAAATCATGCATATCAGTATTTACATAATATATTGGTGAGACTGTAAAAAGCAAGGTCAGAGGTCGATCACCTGGATATCGAGACCACCGACTGCTTTCCCGAGAAATCGAGACGCGGCCGCGGCAAATTGGCCGGGGAGGTCGGTGACCAGGATTTCCAGTGAGCCGGCGGCTCGATCGGGGGTGGCGGGCAGGTCGAGCATTTCGGTGAGGGTCGTCGCGGTCGCCTCGGCGCTGTCGACGATCGCCACATCGTGTCCGAGCAACTCGGCAGCGACTTGGTGAATGGTCTCGGAGAGCAGAGGATAGTGCGTGCAACCGAGGACGATTGTGTCGACATCGACCTCCACCAGCGGTTGGAGGTAGCGACGAGCCGCGAGCCTGGGTACCTCGCCGGTCACCCAGCCTTCCTCGGCGAGTGGAACGAACAGGGGCGCCGTTCTTGCAAACACGTTCATCGCCTGGTTTTCGGCGTGAATTGCTCGCTCGTAGGCACCCGACGCCACCGTGCCCGCAGTCGCGAGGATTCCAATGCGCCCCGTTCGAGTCGCCTTGACGCCAGCGCGCGCGCCCGGCTGAATGACGCCGATCACGGGGATGTCGAGTTGGTCCTGAAGGGCGCCCAGTGCGACACCGCTCGCGGTGTTGCACGCGACGACCAAGAGCTTGATGTCGAAGCTCAGCAGACGCTCTGCACAGGCAATAGCGTACCGGACGACGGTCTTTGCGCTCCGCGTCCCATACGGAACCCTCGCCGTGTCCCCAAGATAGACGAGATTCTGGGCTGGAACCGCCCCCGCAATGGCTCGGGCTACCGTGAGGCCGCCCAATCCCGAATCAAAAATGCCAATCGGCTTTCCCACGTCCCCGTGAGGGGCAAGGTTACACGGCCGTCCCGAAAGAGCCACCAGCAGACTGGTCTCTGATAGGGTACGAACGAGATGCCCGGACTGGCACTGATTTCAAGAGATCCAGAACTCTACCGAACGCTCCTCGCTGCCCTGGAGACAACGGATTGGTCGGTCGAGTGGCTCGGGCCCCAGATCCTGGAGGACGCGGAGCTGCGGCAGGAAGTGGTGATGCTAGACGCTGCCCACCCAGGTGCAGCGGCCTGGAAACCAACGCGCGGCAAGCCCATTCTTCTGGTCGTGGAGGGAGAGTACCCCGAGGGTCTGGATGTGCTGGCAAGCGATTACGTCGTCTGGCCGACGCGCCCAGACCTGCTGCTGGCCCGTCTCGAGCGTCTGCGGGCGCGGAACCCGATGGGCGACTTGCCGAGCCATTACGCCAATGCGTTCGCGTCGATGACCATGGGTATCGTCGTGCTGGGCCCCAACCTCGAGATCCTGACCGCCAACCCGCGCGCCTTCGAGATCACGGGCCACCGCGAGGACACGATCGCATCCCGAGACATCGGGCACCTCCTGTCCGCCGAAGACCTCCCGCGCGTGCGGGAAACCCTCGCCCAACGCGTGCACCCACGCGCGACGGACATCCATCTCGTCCGGCGAGATGGAACGACAATTGTTTGCAGCGCCTCGTTCGCTCCGCTGACCGGCGCGGAGGATCACACCGTGATCTCGTTCGAAGACGTAACCCTCCAACGCCAGGCCGAGCAGGAGCTCGTCCAGACGATGGAGTTCCTGGAATCTTTAATCGACGCAAGCGTAGACGCGATCATTGCCACGGACATGGAGCAGCGCGTGCGCTTGTTCAACGCGAGCGCGGCGCGGATCACGGGGTACCACGAATCGGACGTGATAGGAGCAGTGACGCTCGAAGATCTTCTCGGGCGTGCGACGGCCGAGCTCGTCCGCCAACGCGTGCTCTCAGCAGAGCACGGCGGCACCGGTCGACTCGAGCCCACCATGCTCGACCTTCTCGACATTCACGGCTCACGCATCCCGGTTCAACTTTCGGCTTCGCTGATCTATGAAAAGGGTGCGCCGTCGGCGATCGTCCTGATTTTCGCCGATTTGCGCGACCGGATCCGAGTCGAGGAACGCCTGGCTGACGCACAGAAGAAGTTGGCATTCACCGAGAAGCAAGGGGTCCTCGCCGAGCTGGCCGGCACTGCGGCTCATGAGCTCAACCAGCCCCTGACCAGCATGATGGCGTATGCCGAGCTGCTGTTGCGCCAATCCGAGCCGGATTCGAGCGGGGCGAAAGCTGCACGCGTCCTCATCCGGGAAGCGGAACGGATGGCGGATATCGTCCGCAAGATCGCGAAGATCACACGCTACGAAACCACCTCCTACGTCGGCCACCAGAAGATCTTCGATCTCGATCGTGCAGCCGACGGGACGACTGAACCCGGGGCAAAGGGCTGAGCGATGGACGACTCCGCGCACAGAAAGCCCCCTGTTCCAGAGCAGGACCCGGCGCCTCGAGTGTCCTCCGTGAAGTCGATCATTTCGCCACGGCAAGGCCGGAGCCGGCACTCCGCAAGCCCAACACTGCCGACTGTGCTTGCCTCGCTGACGCAGGCACAGCGCGAGACGGCCGGGCCCACGACGGATGAGAACATCATTCGCGCATACGTGCACGCGCTCGAGCGGCTCTATCCGACGGTCCGCTTCGCGATGAGACTATCGCGCGGCCTATTGGAGCGAGGTGCCATCGTCCAAGCCACCACGCATCACATTCGGCCCGATGCGCTGGACGAGGTCTCGATCACCGAAGCGGGGCTCGTTCGAGCGGGCTTTACGGAAACGACGGAACCGCCGCCGGCGATGGGCCTGCGGCGAACCTACGAACCCATATTGCTCGCGGAGCCCGGCGAAGAGCTCGTTCCTGCCGATGGTTTAGACGTTGCGCTAGCGCGTGCGGGAGAGGTCTTCGGAGTCCTGGCAGCTGAGTTCGAGCGGGGCGCCGAGATTCCTTCGCGGCTGGCGGACGCGCTACTCATGGCGGCGACGCAGGCAAGCGCCGCGATTGAAAGCGGCCGTCTCCGCCGAGAATCGCTTCACCTTCGCGACTACCTCGAGAAGCTCTTGGAGCATGCGAACATCCCGGTCTTGGTGATCGGCCGTGACCGCAACATCCGCGTCGTGAGCGGCGCCTTTGGTCGCATCACCGGCCTCGATCGGGCCGAGCTCGTCTCGACGGATCTGCTGCAACTGGCCGGGCAAAACGAACGCGTGCGGGTCTTGTCTGCCTTCGTCAACGCGCTTCGCGGTGGAGTGGTGCCACCGTTCGAGCTTAGCTTGCCGAAGGCCGGGGGCGGAAACGCGCGGCTCGAGTTCACCCTCGTGCCGATTCTCGATTCGGAAGGCAACGTGGCCGGTGTCATTGCGATCGGGCAGGACCGGACCGAGGTGCGTGAGCTCGAAGGTCAGGTCATCCACGCGGAGAAGCTGGCGACACTCGGCCAGCTCGCCGCGGGCATCGTGCACGAGATCAACAACCCGCTGACGAGTATTTCCGTCTACGGCGAGTACCTGATGAGCAAGCTGTCACGTAGCGGCGCCGAGCAGTCGGACCTCAAGCGCATGGAGCGCATCTTGCGAAGCTCTGATCGCATCATGTCGTTCACTCGCAACCTATTGACTTACGCGCGCCCTTCGAAAGAGGAGGCGCAACCCATTTCGGTGAATGACGTCATCAAAGAGGCGGAAGTTTTCTGCGAGCACAGCATTCACGAAGCCAACGTGACCGTCGTGCGAAACTACGCCGAGAACCTTCCCGACGTGAAGGCCGTGCACGGGCAGCTTCACCAGGTGTTCGTCAATCTGATCACCAACGCATGTAATGCGGCACCCGAAGAGGGCGGGCGCGTGCAGCTGTCGACCCGGCTCCATGGCCATGACCAAATCCAGATCGTGGTCGAGGACAACGGCGTGGGGATTCAGCCTGCCGAGCTCAGCCGGGTGTTCGAGCCATTCTTTTCGACGCGGCGAAAGGGCAAGGGGACCGGGCTTGGCCTTTCGATCGTGAAGAACATCATCGAAGAGCATCGGGGTAGTATCGAGATCCAGAGCGAGGTCGGCCAGCACACCCGCGCCCTGGTCACCCTGCCCTGCCTCAGGGCCTAAAAGGCTCGTAATCACGAGGGGTTTGAATATCGTGACAGCGCCCTACGTTTAGCGATGGAATCAACCCCGTTCCTGGGAGGTTTAGGGGTGACAAAGGGAGGTACGTTCATGTTTCGAACCACGCTGCGGGGACCTTGGCTAATGGCAATCGGCGCGATGCTCGCAGCCATCACGCTGGGCACGGCCTCCGCGTCACCGAGGAAAGCCGCAGTTGACGAAACCGCTCTGTCGAGGGCGGTCGCATTCGAAACGGCCGTGACCGACGTGGCCGAATCAGTGTCGTCTTCGGTCGTCAGCATCCAAGTCGAAGTCAGCAGGCCGGTCAACAACGGTCTGCCGTCGTTCTTCGGAGGCCAGGGCCAAGGGGGCATCATCCGAGGCGGTGGCTCGGGCGTGATTTTGAAATCGAACGGGTACATCCTGACCAACAATCACGTCGTGAGTGAAGCAAACCGGATCGACGTTCGCTTGAGGAATGGGAAGCGATACCCCGCAACCTTGGTCGGTGCCGATTCTGCGACCGACCTCGCGATGCTCAAGATCGATGCTCGAGGCCTGCCCCAGGCCGAGTTCGCCTCGTCGGAGAAAGCGCGCGTAGGCCAGTTCGTCATCGCCATAGGGTCGCCCTTTGGGCTGGACTACACGGTGACCACCGGGGTCCTGAGCGCGAAAGGGCGCGGAGGGATCGGTGCCAACGAGATCGAGGATTACCTTCAGACCGACGCCAGCATCAATCCCGGGAACTCCGGCGGACCGCTGGTCGACCTTCACGGCCGCGTGCTCGGGATCAACACGATGATCATCGGCCGCGGTTCCGGGATCGGCTTTGCAATCCCGGCTGAGATCGCACAGCGTGTCGCAAGTCAGCTCATGACAAACGGCTCGGTCAAGCGGGCATGGCTCGGCGTTTCCTTCCAGGAAATCACACCCGAGTTGGCCGCGCATTTCGGAGGAAAATTCGATGGAGGAGCGTTGGTGAACACTGTCGTCCCCGGCGGACCTGCAGAGAAAGCAGGTCTGCAATCCGGAGACGTGATCACGGCGATTGGAGACCAACAGATTCGAGAAGGCCACGACCTCTTGCGCACGGTGTTGCGTCAAGGGGTGGGCGAACGCCTGACGCTCAAGGTGCGGCGCGGGGAGAAGACGAAGGAGATCGCCGTAGTAACCGGCGAGCGGCCGAGCGAAGACTCCGCCACAAGCAATGAGCAGAGCGCCGAAGACAATGGAATGCTCGGTCTTGCCCTCGAACAGCTGACGGCGCGGCTCCGTGCTCGGGTGGGGTACGAGGGCGAAGGTCAGGTTTTCGTGCGCGCGGTGAAGCCTGGTTCCGACGCAGATCGGGCGGGCCTCCGACCAGGTGACATCATTCTTCAAGCCGACCGGCAAGCCGTTCGTACGATTGGGGACATGCGCGCGGCCCTACGCGACGGCAAGGTCCTGCTCTACATCGAGCGGGACTCTCAGCGGTTCTTTCAACCGCTCAACCGTTCGAATCCGCGCTAGCGCGCGACCGTAATCTCGATCGCGGGCCCGCGTGCCTCCACGCGGTAGGCCGGGTGCCGACCTGCGACGAAGCGGAGCGTGAGCTCGGAGAAGTCGCCGCGGTTCAGGATGCTTGCGTGCTCCACGTCTGGATGCGCCGCGGCGATCGGACCGGCGCGAGAGAGGGAAAGGCTCCCGGGGATCGTGATCGAGAACCCGTCCTCCTCGATGATGCCCTCCAACCCGGTGACCGGGTTACTCATCCGAAGCACATACTTCTCCCCACCGTCCACTGAATCGGCCCCAAATGCGGTCCCGCGCACGGTCTCCGGGGGTAAGGGAGCGCCCTGGGGCAGATAGGCGGGGCTCGGGGTCGCATCGGCGCCCATGGTCTCGCTCGCGGCCGCGGTCTCGGTCTCCATCACGGCCTCGGCCTCCATCTCGGTCTCGGCCTCCATCTCGGTCTCGGCCTCGGTGTCGGTGTCGTTCACGGTTCCAGCCGCCCAGAGGTACACACCCCAGCCGGACGCCACGATTCCACAAACCATCCCGGCCAGAATCAAATACCGGCGTCCGTTCCGGCGCGTATTCTTGAGGTGTGCGCGCGCCGCCTCGCTTCGGGGCACCTGCTTGCGTCGAGGCTTATCCTCGAGCTGCGAGCGCAGCGCCGCAATGAATCGCCCAGCCAGTGCAAAGAGCTCCCTCGCGTTGTCCGCGATGCGTGGCAACAGCCCGTCGGTAAGCGCGGTGCGTGCGCTGCCGAAGCTGCCCGAAAGTCGGTCGGACGTGGACTTTGCATAGGCGCTGAGGCGATCGCGGAGAGATTCTTTCGCAGCCGCCTCGGCTTCGCTGTCGTAGCGAACGATGCGGGGCGTGTCGTGGATGCGTTCTTCGCGTCCGCTTCCTCGCACGCGAATCTTCAGAGGTGCGTCGTCGGGGAGCGTGTCGCGTTCGCTTTCACCGCCCGCCAAGCCTGTGGATGCCCCGTCGAGCTCGTAGCCAATGCTCAACACCAATTTGGGGGTGCTTTCGTTCATTTTGAGCTCGATCGCCTCTAGGTGCCCACGCCGACCGGAGCTCTCGTTCAGCACGGAAGCCCCAATGGCAAGAAACGGCATGGACTGCTCCACGCACAGCCCATCGTCCGTCTCCGAATGAACCTCGGCCACGATCGGACTTGCGACTCCATCGAGCTGCAGCTGGACGAGCGGGGCCTTGGTAGTCGCACGACCCCAGCGCTGGATCAGCGCCTCGATGTGCGTCTGATCCCGGTCTGATAGATGCGTGAACCGGATACCGAACTCCCCGACATGCGGGCCGCTCTCGTGCGCCCAGACAACGCGGCCGATCATCTCGATCGCCGAGCCGCCAGCCGGGTTGTCCAACTGGCAACGAAGCATCGAACCGACCTCGGGCAACACGGACGCCCGCATCGAGAGCCCTCCGGCCCCCATATTGATTCCGTCGGCTTCGAACTCTTGATGGAAACCTTCGGGGTGGAGCTTGATCAGAACCTCGTCGAGCAGCACGCGTGGCTGCCGAGGTGCTTGATAGTAACCCGCGGATGTGTTCATCGAATGCTCTCCTGCGCGACCATGAGCCGCTCCCATCAAGACTGGTCCCAAAACTCCGCGAACCCGTCCACTTTTCTGCAACCCAGTTCCTTGACCAGTCCGGAGTGGGACCCCAACCTTGGCGGCCACGATGGGCGTGCGAATCACTGTGCAGTCACTT
Organism: uncultured Polyangiaceae bacterium; assembly: GCA_947259605.1. Taxonomy (GTDB): domain Bacteria; phylum Myxococcota_A; class Polyangia; order Polyangiales; family Houyiibacteriaceae; genus SG8-38. The sequence continues at coordinate 10,282 of CAMYMX010000045.1, forward strand.
TGGACGGAGCTCAACCCTTCGACTTTCGTGTACGAGTTCGCTCAACGCCGCATCGTGATCGGTCGCGCGCGGAGCGCAGACGTTCAGCTACCTCACGCCGCAGTCAGCGCGATGCACGCGAGCATCCGCGAACAGGACGCGGGCTACGCTCTGGTAGACGAAGGCTCGACGAACGGCACGCGCGTCAATGAAATCCGCGTCGTCCCAGGGCGCCCCAAGGCGCTTCGTACGCGCGACTTGCTCGACCTGGGCGGCTACCGGCTCAGCATCGATGTGGGCGTTCCTGTTTCACAGACGATGTCGGCCAGGCTCACGTCCGACTTCGCGCGGCGAATGCTCGCCGAGCAACTGGCCATCGAGGACGCCGTGCGCGTCGACGCCGCGCTGAGCGGCATCCAGAGCGGTCCAGACGAGCGCGTGGATTTGTTGCCGATCCCGAACGAAGCGGTGAGTGAACCACCTCCGCCTGAAAGGAAGTCCAGGCCCTCGAGACCTCGTGCATCGCGGCCCGATGCTGAAATGCCAAAGGAACCCGTGCGGCTCCTACGAAGCGAGTTGGCGGTCTACGCCCTTGCGGCGCTCGTCGTCGCGGCGAGCATCATCGCAATGGCCCTGCTGATGCGGCCCTAGGCATTACGAAGGTAGATCAGGCGAAGGCCTTCGAGCGTCAGGTACTCGTCGACCTCTTGGATCGTTTCGCTATCGGGCTCGATCAAGCGGGCGAGGCCCCCGGTGGCGATGACCGAGACTTCGGTGTCCATTTCGGACGCCAGGCGGCGCACGAGCCCGTCGACCAACCCGACGTAGCCGAACACGATTCCTGCCTGCATCGAATGGACCGTATTGCGCCCAATGGCGCGGGGCGGACGCGCAATTTCGCTGCGGGGTAGCTTGGCAGCATGGGCGAAGAGGGCGCTCGCGCTGATCTGCATGCCAGGCGAGATCGCACCTCCGAGATACTCACCCTTGTGAGAGATACAGTCGAACGTAGTCGCCGTCCCGAAATCCACCACGATCGCGGCGCCCTGGATGCGCTCGTAGGCAGCGACTGCGTTGACGATACGGTCCGCACCGACTTCTCGCGGGTTTTCGTAGAGCACCGGCATGCCGGTCTTGATTCCGGGGCCCACGACCATGATTTCGTGATCGAAGGCGCGATCGATGGCCTCGACGACGATGTCGTTGAACGGGGGGACGACGGAGGCGAGGATGCTGGCGCGCACGTCGCTGCGCTCGATCCCTGCCAGCGCCAACAAGTTGAGGAGGAGGACGTGGTATTCATCACTCGTTCGGCCCTTGGACGTTTCGATTCGAAAGTCGTGAACGAGGCGTTCCCCGTCATAGAGGCCAAGCACCGTTTGGGTGTTGCCGACGTCTACGACGAGGAGCATCTAGCGAGGCCGTAACGACAGGGTCAGCTCGAGGAGCTCCCCGAAGGTCTTGGGGCGCGGGAAGTCTGGCTGATCGGTTGCGTAGACGACCGGCTGCCCAGTCGGCGCGACGCTTTGAGCCCGAATCGATGCAGGTCGCTGCGATTGTGATGGCGCCGCGGCGGGCCGCGAGGGAGGCTGTGCAGACCGCGCCCGAGGCTCGACCGAAAGCGGACGTTCCACTCTGGGCGGTTGAGACGAGTATCGCGTGGGGCTTTCGACGTGGGGTGAGGTTGAGGGCTCCGAAAGCGGTGTTTCCTGGGCGGCTGCCGCCATGGTGCCCGACCCGGCCCGAATCCGATCGACGGCCTCCGCCGCATGGGTCTCTCTCTCGCCTGGGCGTTTCGCCCTGACCTTGTCGAGCAAGGACCTCAACCTGTCTTCGCGATCCGTCATGATGCCCTCTTCGTTTCGAGCATGCCTACGATTGCAGGCAGGTCCGCTCCATCCTTGAACCAACCCCAGACCGTCTCCGCGACCTCGAAGTCGACCATGATGAACTTCGAGTCGCCGGTCGGAACACAGGAAACCTGTCGTTGAGAAATCTCTGAAAACATGCCCCCGAGGAGCGCGGCAGCGCCGAGCTCGTCTTCGTCGAGCTCTGGCTTGTCGCGGAGCGCGACGACGAGTGCGGAGCCCCAACGCTCGAAAGCCAACCTCCCCCAACCAAAAAGCGAGGTCACCGCGGAGACGTGTCCGAGCACCGCCTCAGCCGAGAGCACCGATGCTGGCCTGTCCAAGCTGGCTAGTACCTGCTCGCCGAGGAGCTCGCCCAAGCGCCGGAGCGGAGTCAGGTCGCCATCACGCGCTGCAGCCGCAACCAAAGATGAAA
>CAMYMX010000046.1 GCA_947259605.1 uncultured Polyangiaceae bacterium
AAGGCCCCATGGGCATGGGCGGTGCAATCGCCAAAGCCGAAGCGATCGCGGCCAGCGACCCTGCGCACTACGTGCTGCTTCAACAGTTCAACAACCCAGCGAATCCGGCGATTCACGAGATGACCACCGGCCCGGAAATCTGGGACGACACGGCAGGCGCCATCGACGTCTTCATCTCGGGAGTTGGCACCGGCGGCACCATCACGGGCGTGTCGCGGTACATCAAGAACACCCGGCAAAAGTCGATCTTGACGGTGGCCGTAGAACCAGCCGACAGCCCTGTACTCACGCAAAACCGCGCAGGGCAAGCGCTGAAGCCCGGCCCTCACAAGATTCAGGGTATCGGCGCGGGCTTCGTGCCCGACGTGCTCGACCTATCGCTGGTGGACCTCATCGAGCAGGTCACCAACGACGAAGCCATCGCCTACGCCCGTCGCTTGGCGCGAGAAGAGGGCATGTTGTCGGGCATTTCGTGCGGTGCAGCGGTGGCCGTGGCCGCGCGTCTGGCCAAGCGTCGCGAGCATCGAGGCAAGACATTCGTGGTAGTGCTGCCCGACTCCGGCGAGCGATACCTGAGCACCGTGCTTTTCGAGGGCATGTTCGACGACAAGGGCCTCGCCAAATGAGCAGAGACCGGGGCTGCCAAGGCTTTTTCAGCCCCACTGGCGCGAGCGAAGAGGGCACTGCTCCCTCCCCATCTGCTCACGAGACGAGGTGCTTGGGAAAATCCTCGACGCGTTCGCAACCCAGCTGCTCCATGACCTGCTGAAGCTGGCGCTTGAGCATCGTGATGGTGTGCAGTCCTCCGCGTTTTCCAAGAGCGCCCACCCCATACATGAACGAGCGGCCGAGGAAGGTGAACTTCGCGCCGCTGGCCAATGCACAGGCCACGTCCGGCCCCGATCGCAGGCCGCTGTCCATCATCACCGTGGTCCGGTCCCCGTATTTCTTTGCGAGCTCGGTCATCGGCTTGATCGTCGATTGCCCGGCGTCGAGTTGGCGACCGCCGTGGTTGGAGCAAATGAAGCCGTCTGCTCCGAGCGCGAGGACCTTTTCGGCGTCCTCCTCGGTGACGATGCCCTTTACCACCATCTTGCCTTTCCACGTGTCGCGGATGGCTTTGATTTTGTCCTCGTCGAGTCGGCCGGAGAAGGTCTGGTTCATGAAGAGGCCCAGGTGTTTCATGCTGAGCCCCTTCGGAAGGTAGGGGAGCATCGTTTTGAACTCAGGCGCCCCGGCCAAGAGCTGCGAGAACGACCAGCTTGGGTGCGTCATCATTTGGAGGACATTGCGGAGATTCATCTGGGGCGGGATGGAGAGCCCGTTTCGGATCTCCCTAGGCCGGTAGGCGAAGGTCGGGGTGTCGGCGAGGATGACGAGGACCGGCACTTCGGCCTCGGCGGCGCGTTGGAGAAGCTTGTCGCGCAGCTCGTCCTCGGCGGGATGGTAGAGCTGGAACCACGCGCGCCCTTCCGTGAGCTCGGCGACCGTCTCGATGCTGGCGGTGCCCACGGTGCTCAGGACGAAGGGGATGCGGTGCTCGTGGGCGGCCTTGGCGAGGATCTCGCAGGCCTTGGGCCACATCAGCCCCTGCAAACCGATCGGAGCGACGCCGAAAGGGGCCTCGTAGGTCACCCCGAAGAGCTCGGTCCGAAGGCTCGATCCCGCGTAGTCGCCGATGTAGTACGGGCGCAATTGCACTTCGCGGATGTCCGCGGTGTTGCGCGCGAGGTTGATGTCGGAGTTGCAGCCGCACTCGAGGTAGTCGAACGCGAATCCCGGCATGCGCTTGCGGGCCTTTTCCCGGAGGTGCTCGATCGATGGATACTCGGAATGGAATGCGTCGTTCATGAGTGGAGGCGGTATCCCGTCAGTTGATGAATGCCCCTGCCACGAAGAGATGAGCATCCTCGCGGGTTTCCTGCCCGACATGTATGCCTCTGAATCGTGAGCCGCGCGGCCTCACCACACTTGATACCCGGCCTCGCTCGAACACCACGCGTGTGTACCCGAGCTCGAGCAGCAGCCCCTCGATGATCGTGCGCGCGTTCTTTTGCGCGCGGTCGAGGATCCCCGCCTCGATGGCAGCATTTCGGAGGACCTGTTCTGCGACCTGCCTTGCGTCGGACTCTAGCTTGGGGTCGCCCTTGGTGAAGAGGCCGGTGTCTCGATCGATGACCTGCGTTTGCGCGTTGTCCATGGCGACGTAGGTGATCTGGGCGGGGGGCATCTGGACAAGGACGGTTCCGGACTCGGTGTCGACCTCGAAGCTCTCCGTGTAGAACCGCTCGAAGTCGATGCCGGCGCCGATCTTTGCGACGACGAACATGAAGACCCGGTCTCCTCGTGCCCAGTTGAGCCAGCCGAAGTCGTTGCCTTTTTCGATGGTCGTGGACTCGACGACTTCGACCGTGGTCAGCGCCGCGAGGTCGCGCACCTTGTCGACGACGGACTGGCCTACCTTCGAGTAATGTTCGCCATGTCCGAACATCCTCAGGCCCGACTGGGCATTCGAAACGAACAAAGCCGCGACCATCAGTAGGCCCGCACCGACCACGAGCCCAATTCGACTGGATGTCCCGCTATTCGCCATGCCAGGTCCCCCAACCTCCAATCCAGAAGTTTAGCGGGCGAGCCACAGGCACTCCAGCATGCAAGCTCGATGGCGACGATTTCTGTTCGGCATCGCATCAAACGCTAGTTCAGCGCACGGTCACGGACATAGTGCCCGTCCTCGAACGAATCGAAGAAATGCCCCAGGAGCGGGTGCTCGATGGGCGATCCCACCCGGTCTTCTTCGAGATTTTGCTCCGCTACGTAGGTCTCATGCATCGCGCCCCCGACCAGCACCCGATACCAGGGCGCGTCTTTGGGCGGCCGGCTCTTCGCGACCTGGTCGTACCAGGCCTCCGTGAGTGAAAACGTCGCATCGATGTCGACGACAACCCCGCGGTAGTCGAACAATCGGTGATGAACGAGCTGTCCAATGGCGAACTTCGGTTTGACAGCGGTCATGAAGACAATAGTTCTACTCGATGGAGGCGCCAAGCGGTACCCTCGCGCGAAGGGACCAATGAAGATCGGCATCGTGGGTATGGGCTGGGTCGGGGCAAGCGTGGCGTCGTCCATCCTTCACAGCGGGCTCGCGACGGAGCTGCTCCTCGACGACGCCAAGCCGGGGCTCGCGGAAGGTGAAGCGATGGACCTCGCGCAAGGCGCGGCCTTCTATCCGACGGCGTCGGTCCGGGCCGCTTCCATCGACGAGATGCTCGACGCCGATGCGGTCATCATCGCTGCAGGCAAGGGGGGAGGCCCCAAGGACAGCCGACTCGATTTGCTTCGGGTCAACGCCACCATCGTGCACGACATCGCGCAGCAATTGTCCGCGATGCAAGGGATGTTGGTCATCGTCACCAACCCCGTCGACGTCATGACGCAAGTGGCCGCCGAGGCTTCGGGTCTGCCCCTCCCGCGGGTCATCGGCACCGGAACGATGCTCGACACCGCGCGTCTTCGAGAGGCGCTTGGACGAACGCTCGATTTGGAGCCTCGCTCGATCCACGCCCAGGTGGTGGGCGAGCACGGCGACTCGTCCGTGGTGCTTTGGTCGGGCGCCCAGCTCGGCGGGGTTCGGCTTCGCGCGCGGCCAGGTTGGAGTCGCGAAAAGGAGCTCGAGATCGCACACGAGGTGCGCAATGCCGCCTACCAGATCATCGCGAAGAAGGGCTCGACCAACCACGCCATCGGCCTGGTGACCGCAGCGCTCCTCCGTTGGACGCTCCGAGCAGGAGGACGACGAATCCTGACCATCTCGCGCGTCCAGGAAGGCGCCGCCGGCATTCGTGACGTGGCAATCTCACTCCCGACGATCGTCGGCCGCACGGGCGCCGTCGAGGTCATCGAGCCCGAAATGGATGCCGAAGAACGAGAGGCGTTGAACCGCTCGGCCGAAGTCCTGCGCCAAGCCTATCAACAGGCGCGAAGCAAGCCTTGAGGCCGGGCGTGACGCGCTCGGACGGGTTTCATTCGCCGTCGAAAGCGAGGTTGATCTTGACGAACAGGGTGTCGTCGTAATCGAGCCCTTGGAAGTTGACCGCCACGCTGGCATCGTCGATCTCGATTCGAATCAGTTCGGGGTCTACGTTGGACGCCTCTGTGTCGAGTCTCGCGTCGAGAAGGGCCGGCCGCCTCGGGTCTTCCGTCATCAGCAAGACGTATCCCTCGAAACCGTTTTCCGAAATCGTGCCGTTCTTGGGAGCGTTCGAGAAGTCGAAGAGAAGGCTGCCACCATCCAAGAAGACCTCGATCTCGGCGCTCCGCACGCCGGCGCAGCGGGTTTCCGGGTTCTCGCTGTCCATCCCCTCGCAGCCCGTGTAGACGCGAAGCTCGACACCCGGGTCTCCCATGTGATCGCCGATATGGCTCGCGAGCGAGGAACTGAGCGCGCCGCGCCCGCTGTTGCTGAACCCGTCTCCGCATCCCGAACCGAGAGCCGTGAGTACAGCAAAGAGACGGAGAGCAGCGTAGCGAGCCTTGGTTTCGAGTCTGTGTTCCATCCTACCAAGCCCTACGCCGGCAGCCCCGAAACGGATTAACAGAATCGCAGAGCGCTCTCCTCACCGCGGCCGTCGGGACGGCACCTCAGCGAGGAGGGTCACATCCGAGGCCGACGATGAATGGCTCCAAAGGCCATCTCCACGGCAGTGGCTTTCGGAATCCATCGCAGCCGGATACCCTTCGGCGAAAGGTGGAGACGCAATGAAGAGAACATCTTTCGGCAAGGCCCCTAGGGCTGCTCTATACACGGCTGTTCTGTTGAGCGCGTGGCTGCCGGCAATCGCCTCCTTCGCACAGCCACCGTCGGCGACGATGAGCTTCGCCCCGGAATCGATCGGGCAACGCACGGTCAGCACCCTCACGATCACATTCGCCAATATCGACCCGGTGACGCCGGCATCCGACCTCGCGATTGCCGATGACCTTCCCGCCGGCCTGCAGATCGCAAGTCCGGCCAATGCGTCCACCGACTGTGTCAATGCCATTCTTTCCGCGCCCGACGGCGGCACGACCATCACGCTCACCAACGGGCGCATCGGTGCAAGCAGCACGTGCGTCGTGCGAGTGGATGTCACAGGTGACGCGCCAGGCGACTTCATCAACACCGCGAGTGATGTGACTTCGAGTGAAGGCAATGGTGGCAGCGCGAGCGCGACGCTTTCGATCTCCACCGCCCTCCCGATCTTCGAGATGTCGTTTGCCCCAAGCTCGGTGCCGCTCGGAGGCACCAGCACGATGACCTATTCGATCGAGAACACCACTGCCACAGCGCTGCAAAGCGTGCTCTTTCGCAACGTGTTGCCCCAGGGGATGACCGTCGCGAGTCCGGCGAACGTGCTGAGCACCTGTGTCAGCGTGTTCGGGCCGCCGAACATCACGGCGCAGCCAGGCGCCACTGAGATCACGTTTAATCTACTCGTCCTCGACGGCGATGCGAGCTGCACCACGACCGTCGATGTGACTGCAAGCGCTGCAGGAGCGCTCGGCAACACGACCGAGCCGCTTGCATTCTCCGACTCCACCAACCGCGTGACTGGAAAGGCGAGTGCAGTGCTCGACGTCACCGTCGAGCAACTCAACCTGAGCGGGTTCTTCTCCGGAGATCCGGTGCCCCCTGGAGGCTCGCTCTTCCTCGATTTCGCCATCCGCAACTTCAATCGTGACTTCCCGGCCAACGACCTCGCCTTCATCAATGACCTCGATGCGACGCTCAGCGGCCTGGTCGCTGTCGGCCTTCCGATGAGCGATGTGTGTGGCGCAGGGTCGACGATTTCGGGCGCCGGCGCGATCAGCTTGACCGCAGGAACGCTACCGCCCGAGGGGGCCTGCGCATTCACCGTGCAGGTTCAGGTGCCCGGAGGTGCGGTGCCGGGCATCTACGGCAATACGTCGAGCGAGGTGACGGGCGAGATCGACGGCCGCCTCGTGACGGGTAGCCGCGCGATCGATTCGTTGGAAGTGAGCGAGGCACCTGTGCTCACCAAGCGCTTCCTGACCGACCCCGCGCCCGCCGGGCAATCGATGACACTGGAGCTCACCATCACGAACGTCAGCGTCTTGAACGACGCGACCGACATCGGATTCGCGGACAACCTGGACCAGTTCGTTCCGGGGGTCGAGGTCACCCAGCTTCCTGCGGGAGGATTTTGCGGCGCGGGTAGCACGCTCGTCGTCGGCGCCCTGGGGCAGGATCGCGCGCTCGTCATGACGGGCGGGAGCTTGCCGGCGGGCGGAGCGTGCACCTTCCAAGTCACGCTCGGTATTCCACCGGGCACCCCGTCCAATCGATACCTGAACACGACCGAGCCCATCACTGCAACGGTTGATGGCAGCGCGGTCACGGGCAAGCCGGCCGAGGCGGAGCTGACCGTCGTAGCGGCGCCCGCCTTGCGGAAGTCGTTCTCTGACGCACGGGTGGCACCGGGTGACAGCGTCACGCTTGAGTTAGAGCTCGCCTACGGAGAAAACGCAGCGGGCCAGGCCACCCAGATTTCATTCGAGGACGACCTGGACGCGATGCTGCCCGGCTTGGTTGCCACCGGCTTACCCATGAACGACGTGTGTGGGTCCGGTTCTCAATTGGACGGAACGTCGCTTCTGACCTTCACCGGTGGGACCCTTGGGCCCCAGGAGCGATGTACCTTCAGCGTCGTGCTGAGCGTGCCCGAAGACGCGGAGACCGGTCAATACAACAATATAACGAGCGAGGTGGCTGCAATGGCGGTGGGGCTCTCCGTGCTCAGCGCCCCCGCCGCGGCCGATCTCGAGGTCACGAGTGTCGTCCTCGAAAAAGAGTTCGTGGAAGAACCGGTCTTTGCCGGCGACACGGTCACTTTGCGGTTCAACATCCAGAACGGCGATGCCACCGACGTCGCGACCGACATGATCTTCACCGACGATCTCGACGACGCGGTGTCCGGCATGACGGCACTCGGGCTTCCAATCTCAGACGTCTGCGGCGCGGGGTCGCAGATTGAGGGCACCAATTTCTTGATCTTCACAGGAGGCAGCGTGCCCGCGGGCGGTTCCTGTGCCTTCGACATCACCGTTCAAGTGCCACCGGACGCCGTAGCCGAGACGTACACCAACAGGACGAGCCAGTTCACCTTCATGCAGGGCGGGGCGGGCAGCGTCATTCGCGGTGGGCAGGACACATTGACCGTCAGCGAGCCGCTTTCTTTTTCAAAGGCCTTCGACGTAGCTGTCGTGGCCCCCGGCGACGCCGTCAACCTCGAGTTCACGATTGAAAATGCTCATCCCTCCCTGATGGCAGACCAGCTCGCGTTCACCGACGATCTCAGCGCCTCGCTCGACGGGCTGGAAGTCACCGGCCTGCCTCTCTCTGATGTGTGTGGCGCAGGCTCCGTGCTTGCGGGAACCGACGTCATCACCTTGACCGGCGGTGCGCTCGCCCCTGGTTCGTCTTGTGCGTTCAGCGTAGCGCTCCAGCTTCCTGGCGACGTCCCAACGGGCACGTCGGTCGCCAACGTCACCAGCGAGCTCACCGCGATCATCGACGGCGTTCTGAGGACGGCACCTGCGGCACGAGACGAGATCGCGGTCGACCTGACGACGCTCGCCAAGCGGTTCGAAAGCTCCGCCGAGCCGGGGGGCTCGACGACGCTCACCTTCACCATCGAGAACCTCAACAGCGCATCCATGGCCACGGGCGTGAGCTTCACCGATGACCTCGACGCCGCGCTCTCCGGTTTGATCGCCACCGGGACGCCCCTCGACGATGTCTGCGGTGCCGGATCCACCCTGGACGGGAGCGCGATGTTGATGCTGCGAGACGGCAACATCGGGCCGGGCGCGTCGTGCAGTTTCGGTGTGACCGTGGAGATCCCCGCGACGGCTGATCCAGGAGACTACGAAAACGTCACCAGCTCACTGTCCGCCGACCAAGGGGTCGTGGGTGATCCCGCGACAGCAACCCTCACCGTCAACTCGCCCAGCATCCCAGATGGCGGCGTGGATGGCGGCGTAGATGGCGGTATCGATGGCGGCACCGACGGCGGCACCGACGGTGGTTGCAGTTGCCGAACGACCGCAGCGAACGACATGCCCCTTTGGCTTCTCACCTGCGTCCTCTTCGGCTTGTGGCGGCGACGACTCAGGCAACAAAAGTCACATCGCAATTTCTAGCCGCGCGACCAGCGTCCAGCCGTGACTGTCGCGCACACTACGCGTCACACGTAATTTCGCACCACTGTGCGTCCATTCAGATCCGTCCGGTCCCCCACTGGATCGCAGCGCGCTCTCTATGCTTTGGGATACAGGCGCACCGGCAATCGCTCGAGTGTCCGCACGAACACGCTTTGCCGATGCGGGAAGTCGCCGTCCGCCAGCTCGACCCAGCTCGTCCGTTCTAGGAGTTGTTCCATCGCGATGCGACCTTCCATGCGGCCGATTGGGGCGCCGAGGCAGAGGTGAATGCCGTGGCCGAAGCCGAGGTGCTGGCGGGGGCCGGCGCGCTCGAGGTCGATTTGGTCGGGGTTCGGCCATTTGCGGGGGTCACGATTTCCAGACGCCCACAGAAGCATGACGCGCGCGTTCTCCGGGAGCCTCTCGCCGTGGAGCTCCACCGGAACTTTGGTTTTTCGAAAGTGGCCTTGGAAGGGCGATTCGAGGCGAAGCACTTCTTCGACGAAGTTCGGGACGAGCTCGGGCTTGGCGCGAAGCTCTTCTTGAATGCCCGGGTTTTGTGCGAGGAGCCGCACCATGCTCCCCATCAGGCTTGCCGAGGAGTCGCTACCCGCGATGATAATCTGAAGTATGGTGGCAGCGGCTTCGGCCTCGGCGAACGCGTCACGGCACCACTTGAAGAACCGAAAGCCGGCCGCTTCCGCCGGCGAGCAAAATGGCGACGATGTTCGACGAGAACCGCTCCGGGTCCATGGTCACCTCTTTGATGTCGTCGTAGCGGCTCAGGTAGTAGCAGTCGGCCCCCTTCGGTTTGAAGAGCGGGGCCTGCTCCCGGAGTGCCTCATAGAACGCATACGGGCGTTCGATCGTCGCGGCGCTAAAGGGGTCGAAATCGGTGACACGCATGACGGACCCGTTGCACATATCGCACGCAAACGACACAAGCCATCGAGGCGCTCACCGGCGGGTTTTTCGGCCGAAACCCGCCCGCCAGGTATCCTCGTCGCATCCATCCCACGACGATCACGACGCGAAGCCTGAGGTACCTCGCCGCGATGACCGCGGTCTCTCTCGGGACCTGGTCCCTTGGCGCGCTCGCACAGCCGAGTGGCGGAGGCCCGGTCAGTGCCCCGAGCCAAGGACATTCTTCCGCCACTTCCGAGTCCGCCCAGTCCACGTCAGCCCCCCAAGGCACGTCGGCCCCTGAACAACGTCGCACGCGAACCCGTCGAGGCGAAGTGTTCTCAGACATCTCCCTCGGCGCGGCAGTCACGACGGATGCCACCGTCACGCTCGACGGCGTCCTTCAAGAGGAGAGCCTGCTCTGTGGCGCGGAATGCTCGAGCACGAAGTCACCGATTGGAGGACTCAGGGTCGGGTGGTTCGTTGGGCGCTTTCCTTGGCTCGGAGTCGCAGGCGACTTCTCCGTCTTCATCCAATCGTGGGGCATTCAAAGCCCCTACGAGGTCAGCGTGATCCCGATCTCCGCGCTCCTCATGTTTCGCGCACCCTTGGTCCGAAGCCCGGAGCACCCGAACGGCCGCGCCCAACCCTACCTCGCGATCGGTCCGTCCCTCATCCTCTCGACGGCAAAGCTCGCCGAAGGCCAGGCTGCGCTCGGCACCGCGCGCGTCGGTAGCGACACCTCGGTCGACCCCGGCCTCGATGCGCGCGTCGGGATCAGGCTCATCGCATCCAGCTGGATTTCGGTCATCCTCGAATACCGCGCCACCTATTTTACACCCGCCTGGCAGATCCAGGGTCGAAGGGTGGCCACGTCCGTTTGGACGAATCACTACATCATCGGTCTCGGCATCCACTACTGAGCAGCGTCGAACGCCTCGATGATGGCGTCTGCATAGGCCCCATACCCCACGCGGTTCGGGTGCAGCGCTCCGTTTTGGTCGCCCTGAAACTGAAATGTGTTCTGCAAACGCGTGAGCCAAGTCACGTCTGAACAGTAGCCGTGGCCAGCGAAGCGCGCGTCCACGCCTTCCACAAACTGCCAGCCATGTTTGTTGGCTGCGGCCCGCATCGCGGCGCGGAGCTCGGTCAACACGTAGGTGCTCGCCCATTCCATCTCCGCCTCCGTCACCCCGGGCACCTGCTGCGCAGCAATGCGCAGGCTCTCCAAATAACCGGGAAGCTCCGTCGGCCACGCGCAAAGCTCACCGAACTCGTCGCGGGTTACGTCCGGGATCTCGGTCAGATAGACCCGCGCCGGATCCATCCCAAGCGAGTCTACGATCGCCAGGGCGAGGGCATCATAGTTGCCCGGGAGGTCGTCGAGACCGTCCCGGCCCAAGTCATTTCCGTCGTCGTCGTACTCGGCCTTGGAACCAATGTCGAAGATCGTTCGCGCATCGAGTGCGTCGGGATTGATCACCTCTGGGTCCAGGTAGGACTTGCAGTCGTCTTCGAATGACCCGGTGAAACCACAGGCCCAAGCGGCCGTGCTCTCGAGGAGCGGATCGATCGCGGGATTGCCCAAATGACAGTCCGTACCGAGGACGCAGGCTTCGACCACGCTGGAGAAGTTGATGTCATTGCCGCCGATCGACACGAAGAGCGCGTCGATCTCGTCGTCGCCCGCGAGCTGGTCGACCCGAGCGATCTGCGCCCGGAGCGGCTCGTCCTCCGGCGCGAAATCGATTCCATCGTACGACTCGAGCAAGGCCTCGTAAATCCTGCCTCCCGAGCAGGCCAGGTGCACGAAGGTCACCGACGTGTGCGGGTCCGCCTCTTCGATCATTCGCGCCGCGCGCACCTGCGCCGACTGCGCAGACCGGTGACAGCGCGTGTTCTGCCACTGTACGCCGCCTTCGTCGAAGTCGTTCACGTCGGGGCTGCCTTCCCCCGACCCGTACGAGTCTCCGAGGCCAAAGATCAGCAGGTCCCGAACCACGATGACTTGGGTTTGCGCCATCTGCTCGCCGCTGCTGTCCTCGACCACGAGCGAAACCTGGTACTCCCCCTCCGCAGGGAAATCATATTCGAAGCCGTCACAACGCGTCTCCACGCCAACCTCTGCGCCGTCGATGCTCCAGCGATACTCGACGATCGACCCCGTCGATGTGCACGCGTTGAGCTGCACGAGCCAGGTGTCCGGCTGGAGCGGGCCGTTGGCGTAGACCTCATACTCCCCCTGTTCATCCGGGGGTCGAAGGTCGGGAACCGCGAAGCGCGCTGGAACCACGTAATCGAACGAGGCACTCAGCCCGGGCGATTCGCCACAGCCCTCGAGGAAGACCGCCAGACCACCCACACTGACCAACATCCAGATCCATCGAGCGCGCATGTTGCAGACCACTGCCCCCCTATATCAGATGCAGCCCAGATCTAAACCTTGTGGGCCAGCTGTCTTCGAATCGCGCGCTTGCATTACGCGACCATCCGTGTGTTCGATCCCTCGATCCGACACAGCGCGCGTGGATGGCGCAAGATCATGACCGCCTACATCGGCTGGCGCAGGGGCTGACGCTCCTCACGCCGCTGAAACCCCCGCTCCCGAAAGCGCCACCGACTGCCCCACGTACTCCGGCTCCTGCGCCGCAAGCGCCAAGAACTCTGCGACGCCTTTCCGGGAGATCTTCCACTCCCGCACCTGCCCATCGGCCGACGCAAACGGCATCTCGTCGCTGTCCTCATCGGTCAGGTGTACCGGCTGCGCCAACACCCAGTCGACGCCGCTGTCCCGCACTTCGAGCTCCTGAACTTCGGTGTCCGCGATCTGTGGCTTGAGCAAGAGGCCGAAGAACAGTCGTTCCACCCAGCGCAAGCTGCCGCGCGTCTCCCCGACCCCGTACGTCGACTGCACGACGAGCCGCCCGACTCCGTGCTTCCGCATCGCCGCGATCACGTTGCGCGTGCCGGCCGACCGCACGTCGTTTGGAGTGCCTGCCGCGCCGAATAAACGAACCCGGATGGGGTTCTCGGTGATTCCAAGCGTGATGATCACCGCGTCGTGCCCCGCCACCGCGCGGTCGATGTCGTCCGGGTTGGTCGCGTCGCCGTTCCGCAGGGTCACCCGGTCCGAGTCGATCTCGAGCGACTCCGCATGCCGGGAGAACGCGGTTACCCTGTGCCCGCGCTTGACCAGCGCGTCGATGGCGGCGCGGCCCGTGCCGCCTGTGGCTCCAACGACCAATACGTTTTGTGCTTTTTCCATGTCTGCCTCCTTTTGGCAGGTCTCAC
>CAMYMX010000047.1 GCA_947259605.1 uncultured Polyangiaceae bacterium
AACACCAAAAGCGAGTACGAGCAGAATGAAACTGGTGTCGTAGTCCGACGGACCCGTGACTCGACAAGTACAACCGCTCGAGGTTTCACCTGGGTCTATTACGCCCGGTCCCCCCCCGTCTGGGACACCACCGTCGGGCACCCCCGTCCCGCCGTCGCAGCTGCCATCAATTTCGTCGGCCACGAGCTCCACGCTCAACAAGAACTCCATTTCATTTTCGAGGGCGTCCGACAGCGTCGTCAACGTCGCCTCGATGTCGAAGTCCTCGTTGCAAATGAGATTCCCAGGACCGGATGCTGCGATGGTCACCGTCACTTCCGCACCCGGCTCGAGGTTGTCGAGCGCGCAAGCCAGGGCGGTTCCCGTGCGCTCGCAGGTGCCGCGGCTGCTCTCGATCGCGCCGAACGATAGATTGGGCAAATCTGCGTGGAGCGTGACCTCGACCGCAGTCAGGCCATCGCCGACCGACGGAAGCGCGTTGACGATGGTCAGTTCGTAGGTGAAGTTCGTGTCATCATCGAGCTGCTGCTGCGTGATCTCGTCGTTGGCGAGCGGTTCGGCGAAAACTCTACCGCCGATCCCAAGGCTGACGAGCTCCTCCACGTTGATCTCAGCGCTGTCGCAGCCGGGCAGCATGCCGCTGTCTGTCACGCAGACCTCCACCGTCCGGGGCCCCAGCTCCTCATATGTGTGCTGGGCGAAAGTCTTGCCCTCGGTCCCTGGCATCGGCGGAGCAGATACGACGACACCCTCGATGTGCGGGTCTCCATTGGTGTCTTCGACGAGTCCGCCGGTCTCGTCGAGCTCTCCGTCGCCCCAGTCCGCGGCGGCCTCGTAGCTCTCGGACGGATCGTCGGTAAACGTGGACGTCACCAGCGTCGAGAAGCCGAGGGCGACACGCTCCGGGACTTCAATTGTCAGCAGAGGCGGGTCGTTGACCGGCTGGACCCTGATCAGCAGGGTGCCTTCGTCTGAATCGTCGCGGCCGTCATTGACCTTGAAGCGCAATCGGTCTTCGCCGTAGTAGTCGGCATCCGGCGTGTAGGTCCGGTACGCCCCGCTGCCGGTCAGAGTTCCGTGCTCCGGCTCGGCCGTCACGGTGTACGTCAGCGTATCGAGCCCCAGAAAGTCTTTGCCCGCGATCCCGTCCGGGTCATCCGCCGGCAACTCGAAGGCGTCGAGCGACGTGTCCTCGTCGGTGGTGAAACTGCCGACCAATGCTACGGGCGGGCGGAAGTTTCGGCTGACGGCGACTTGGACTAGGGCCGCGTCGCTGACCGCGAGGCCGTCACTGACGCTAAACATGAAGAAGTCGACGTCGCTGTCATTCGGGTTCGGGAAATCCTGATCGGACACGTAGGTGACGGTGGCCCCGTTGTCGGTGATTTCCTTGAAGGGCAGCGTACCGAATACGAACACGAAGTGCTCGTCGCGATCGACGACGTAGAACTGGCTCGAGTTGACGGAGACCGATTCAGGCTTGCCAATATTGCCCAGGACGAAGCTAGGCCGATCGCCCTTGTTGACGCCGCTGCCATCCGATACGGCCTCGCCGGCGAACGAGCCGTCCGGAGACAGCCGCTGCACGCGCTCGTTCTCGTAGTCGGCGATGTAGAGCACGTCGTTTGGGTCGATGGCGATGTACTTCGGTGTGTTGAACTGACCCTGGCCGGCGCCAAAGAACAGCGCTCTTTCCGCTATGGTAGTACGCTGCGCCAGCGTCGGCGTACAGCTGTCGGGCTCAAAGGTGCAGCTGTATCCTCGGCTTCGTTCGTTCGTGTCGTCGCAGGCCTTGTTGCTACTGCCGGTACAGCGCCCAGCCCAACCGACGTAGTCGCCGATCGTAGGCTCACCGGCGACGTCGATCGTAGTCGGCGCGATTTTGTGGATGCGATGGTGCTCCTCGTCGGCGATGTAGAGGCTGCCGTCCGAACCAACCTCGAGGGCCGGCGTGGTCCCAAACCAGTCTTCGATGATGGTGTCGCCGTCCTTCGGGCCGAGCTCGCCGAGATATCTGGCGGCGGCGCCGCTATCGTCAAGCTCGAACGCGAAGATGCTCCTGTCGTCGGCCAGGTAGACCACTTCTCCGTTGCTGTCGACGCGGGCATAGGCGAAGCGCGATGCGTTCACGGGGGCCGACGAGCTCGAGGTGAACTGCGCGACCTCGTCGCACCCGGAGGCGGCGTCGATGTCTACGAAATCGGGATCGCACTTCCAGAGACCAAGCGTGTCGCTCGACGAGCCAGGCTCCAGACTCGTGTTGTAATAGAGCAACCCGTCGCGATCGAGGACGAACGCATCACCCAACGGCCAGTCTTCTCCATTTGGGCCGAGCCGAAGCTGGCCCAGGAAGTCACCCGCCGCGTTCCATTTCGAAAAACGCCGCTTGGTCACCACGCTTTCATTGAATGGCGGACATTCGAAGAACTCGTCGAGCACGTACCGGACGCCTGCGTCGGTCACCTGCACAAAACGCGCCTCATGGACGAAGCTCTTCGGCGCGACAAGACCTGACTGGCAATAGGTGCTGTCGATGTAGACGAATAGGTCGAGATCGATCGTCGGGTCGTAGTCGTCACCGACGCCGTCGCCCGGCTTGGTTCGGTAGTCCTCGATGAAGAACGGTAAGAGCGGCGCGATGAACTCGCCTTTCTGCGGGTAGGCTTCGATTCTGAACGAGAGAGGGTCGGCGATCCCGTCCAGTATGTCGAAGTCCTCCGCGGTCAGCCGGATATCGACCCGCTCCGCAGTCAGGGTCGCGGCCGAGCTGGCATAGGCGACGGGCTGGGTGTTCGTCCCTTCGGTCTTGACGGTGATCCGCTGGGAGGCCTGCGCCGCGTTGCCGGACTTGTCGGTCGCGGTCCACTGCACGACACGACGCTGGTCTAACGGAAAGACCGTACCCGGCGGCGCATCGTTCGCAATGAGGGGCTGTACGTCGGCCAAGTCGATGGCGACCGCGTCTCCGATGTCGGCCTCGCCGAGCGGCACGCCCGCGGTGGCCTCGATGACTTTGCTCGGTGGGGCGAGTAGCAGTGGCGGTTGGGTGTCCTCCACGATGATGATCTGCGTCGAGGTTGGCGCGTAGTCCTGGTCGTCGCTCGGATTTGGCCCCAGGTCCCTCGCCGTCCATGTCACGATGGTCTGACCGAGCGGCAGAAACTCCGGCGTGTTGTCGAGGAGCTCGGGCACGCGGCCGCAGTTGTCCGACACACGCTCGGCCGCCGCCGCACGCAGTCCGGCGATCGCCCGATATCGGCGGGTTCCGCCAAAGTCCGTCGCCTCCAAGTAGACTGGGGCCGGGCTGGCACTCCATAGGGGCGGTACGTCGTCCAAGATACGAACGGTCTGGTATATCACGCTGACGCCCGTATCTGACGTTACGAACGGTTCGAGGCCGAACGTTCTCAGGAGGTCGCCAACGACAAACTTGATGAAATCGGCGGCATTGGTGCTGTCTTCGCACACGAACGTCTTCAACGCATCGGTTTCGCGGGGCAAACGGGCTTCAAACGCTTGCCTCTGGATTACATCGAGCGCCTTGCGTTCAAGATCGGTGAGCTGACCCTGCGACTCGAGAAATGCTCCGGTCTCCGCATCGACGACGGAGACGCCATAAAGAAGGACTTTCTCGAGCACCGGACACAGCAATTTCCGAGCGATTTCCTCGCCCAGCTTCTTCACGAACTTCTTCCCGATCGGGCCGGGTTCCTTTCGCGTGATGAAGCCTTCCCAGATGCTGTCGAACTTGTTCTTGCCCCCGAGCGCAGTTGCGGCGTCCGCCGCGTTATCCGCCTGATCGACCACGTCGTCGCCAATACCGGATTGCTTGACCTTCTTGGCAACCTTGAGGCCGCCCTTGGCGGTCTTGAACTCGGAGTGCACGGCCGAGGCCAGCAGCAGCCCTGGCACGATGATGTCGGTGATCGCATTTAGCTGCGTCGCCGCGCTCCACTCCATCGTGTGGTAACCGACCGGCAGATACACCTCTTGCGGGCCGGTCACAGCGAGCTGACCGTCGTGGTCTACGCGGTTCGGCTGAGGCAATCCAAGTACCCTGGGCATGTCTAGCGAGGGCGAGTATGCGTCGAGAATCGGGTAGTAGGCCCCGGTGAATGCGTCGATGGCCTCGTCGTAACGTCGAACAGGCTCGGCGCCTCGCACGCTCAGGCGCGCCTTGGAATTCGCATGGTAGATGCGAGGCGGCGTCAGCACACCCCAGCGGTCCTGCCACAGGTAAGTGGTATTGGTGGCCTCGTCGTAGTACGGCGAGCGGATTGGGACGATCCCGAAGAGATTCTCGTACTCAGCCGTCGCGCTGGGCAAATAGAAGTGAAAACTGCACGCGTCGCCGTCACCGTCGCTGTCCGGAAGAAACGCTAGGTTGTCGAAGTTGCCGTCCTTCGAGGGCCTCAGCCAGGGTCGATAGACCTTCAGCCCGATATTGGCGACGTATTGTGCGGTTTCGCCTGCCAGCTGGGTGATGGGAAAGGGAAGCAGGCCGATCGGAATGCCCAGGTCGTGGGTCACGACCGTGGCGATCATCGCCGGCACTAGAGCGTTATCGTCCAGGGCCTGCGCCTCCGCGTCCGATACCGGCAGCACGCATAGCGTCGCAAGAGAGACGAAAGCGGAGGCGTGAAGCCGGCGTCGGATGGAAATCCAGGCGAAACCCATCGCGGAGCGCCTCATGAGTCGCTCTCGCTGCCGCTGGTCTGGCGGTGTCGACATGACTGGCCTTTCAGCAACAGGAAACCCGGTCTGCAACCCGATGCCCGCGGACGCTAACACCCAGATCCCCAAATAGATACGTCTATCCAAACCTGGGCGGACTTCCCACCCGACATTCAGCTGCTGAACATCGTGCGCAGCGAGAAGGCGCTGAAGAGCTAACGCGCGGTCGTAGAAAACGGCGGGGTGATGGTGGACGTGTAGCGGAGACCCGACGAAGCGCTAGCTTCGCGAGAGACCTCGGTCATGACGTCACGCCGGCGTCGAGCCTTGCTTCGCGATGGACAACAGCTCGTCGAATCGGGCGCGGAACGCGGCGGTGATTTGTTCTGGGTCGGGGACGAGGCCGGCGTCGGTGATGACGCCGACGCTGACTTTGCCGTCGTAGCTGAAGATGCTGACGCCGAGGCCCAGGTGCCCTGCCTGTGGGACCCAGCCCATGATGTTTTCGATTTTGCTGCCGGCGATGTAGAGGGCCTGACCGGGGCCGCGTACGTTGGTCACGACCGCGGTGGCGCGGGACCCGAAGATGTTGAGCCCCTGCTCTTCGACCTGCCGGGGCGTCACGCCAAAGAGGCTGAGCAGGCTGTAGAAGGTGACCGCTTCGATCGACGCCTTGATGGCATCCATGCGCTTCTTCGTCTCGTGAAGCCGTTCGACCGGGTCGGCGATGCTCAGTGGGAGAGACAAGAAAACGAGGCCAAACGCGTTGCCGAGCTCGATGCCGCGTTGAGGCGGGCGCAGGTCCACCGGGATCACGGCCCGGATTTCGAGATCGCTCACATCGGCGTTCCGCGCGATCAGATAGTCGCGCAATCCGCCGGCCAGCGCGCTGAGCATGACGTCGTTGACCTTGGCACCCAAGGCTTTGGTGACGGTTTTGACGTCCGCCAAGGGAATCTTGTTGGACCAGGCCACGCGCTTTTGCACACCGAGAGGACCTTTGAACGGAGTCTCCCGATCGGGGGTCATCAGCAGCACGCGCCCCACGATGCTCGCCGCTTCGGCCGCGGCGCCGGCGCCCTCCACGATGCGTGAGGGGTGGCGGAGGCTTTCGCTGCCTTCGTGCGCCAGGTAGCGGATGGCGTTTCCGATGCTGCGCACGGGCCTGAACACACTCGAAACGAAATCATGCCGTTTGGGCGTTTCCGTTGCAGGCTCTTCCACTTCACCGATCGGCGCATCTCGCGCCATGTCCATGAGCCGAAACATCACCGCGTTCATGGCCGTGCCATCGCCGATGCAATGATGGAGACGCATGACCATGGCCGCGCCGCCCGCCACGTTCTCCACCAGATGGATGTTCCACAGCGGCTTGGAAAAATCGAGCGGCGTGCTGGCCAGATCGCTGATGAGGCGCTGGAGCTCCGTCATGTCGCCCGGTGCCGGCAGGGCCACGCGATGGATGTGCGCATCCAGATCGAAGTTGGGATCGACCTCCCAGTGGGGCGTACCCACCGGCAAGACCGATTCCACCGCGCGCATGGTGAACCGATCCAGAGTGAGAAGGCGGACCTCCAGCGTCTTTCGGAAGCGCTCGAAGTCGGGCGGCTTATCGAGCAGCGAGACGCCGGTGATCATCATCAGATTGGTCGGCTCGTCCATGTGCAGCCAGGCCGAATCGACGGGCGACATTTGTTTGGTTTGGGCGGTCATGGGGCTACTTTCATTCAGGGCGGCGGTCGCCGTCAACCTCGGTCACGACACTTCTTAGGACCTTGAGAGCGCTCGCTCGACCATCTTGGCGGCAACCTGCCCCGACTGCATACAGGGCAGGACGCCGTCGCCGAAGACTCCGGCGCCTGCCAAGAACAGGTTGGGCAAGAAGGTCGAGCTCGGGAAGCGGAAGAACATCGATTGGTCGGGGGTCATCGCAGGTCCGTAGAGCCCACCGTCGATCAAGTTGACCCATCCCTCCATGGCGAGCGGCGTGGAGAAGTCCATCACCTCGACGTGATCGACGACGCCAGGCAGTCGTGCATCGAGCTGCTCGAGAAGCTGATCGCGCAGCCGGTCTTTGAGCAGATGGAAGTCGTCTCCCCGCTCCTCGGCTGGCATGTTGGCCCAGGCGCCAAAGATCGAATAGGGCGCTAGGGCAATGACCTCGAGCGATGTCTTTCCCCTGGGCGCCATCTGGCCCGTGGGGTCCTTGAGAGAGTTTGCCGAGATGAACATGCAGGGCTTCTCGGGAAGACGACCGTGGAAGATCGGTTCATAGAGCGCATCGATGTCGATCGTGGGGTAGTCCCAGATGTTGAAAGCGCCGAGCCCGACCTCCCGCAGATCGCGGTTCACACCGAGATTGAGGGCCATCGCCGAGATCGACGACTCGAGGCCGCGCACGCGCTCCAGAAGCTTTCTTGGCACGGCGTTCGACGGAATGAACCCGCCGAACACGTGTCGGGGATCGACCGCTGCAACCACCGCATCGGCCTCGATGCGCTCACCGCCCTTCAAGCGCACGGCGAGCACACGCTCGCCCTCGACCTCGATGTGCTCGACCTCGGCACCGGTACGAAACGTGGCACCGCCCTGGGTTGCGACGTGCTGGATCGCGTCGCGCAACGTCCCGCTGCCGCCTCGTGGGAAGGATGCCCCGTCCATGTAGCCGTAGAGGACTGCCAGGCCCACGAGCGCCGATGCGCGGGATGGCGGCAACGCGTAGTCGCCACACGCCGCCGCGAAGACCGCTTTGAGCCGGGGATCGGTCACGGCTTGATCGAGGAACTCTCCGTACGTCGCCTTTACATAGCGGAGGAGCGGCGCTGACTTGAGCCCTTCCCATACATCCGAGAGCCCCAGCTTGCCCGTGGGCTGCAGGTGCTCGAGGACCTTGTTGAAGCTGCGAAACTCAGCGACGGCTTCGAAGACTTTGTCGACACCGCGAACGTCCCCCGGGAACTGCGCGGCCAAGCGATCGCGATAGGCTTCGGCTCCGCGGCACATCCGAACCTCGAAGTCGGGGAAGCGATACACATCAAAGCCGTCCGGATCCATTTCCGCCATGAGCTCGGCGCTGCTGAGGCCGAGCGCATCGAGCAGCCGATCCATCGCTTGACCCGGGCCGCATTGACCCAGGTAATGCACGCCTGGGTCGAAGAGATAACCCTCGCGCGAGTAGGGATTGAGTAACCCGCCAACGTGGGTCGAGCGCTCGAGGGCGACCACTTCAATGCCCTGCTTGGCGAGAAATGCGGTGGCACAGAGGCCGCCCGCGCCCGTTCCGACGACAACCACACGATGACTGCTCATGGCCGCCTCTCCCTTGCTTGGGTTTCGAAGTCGGCCTCTGGGAGTGCATCGGGCGTGCCAGCATAGATCCGTTGGTTTCCGATTGTCTCGCAGAACAGTACCTGCAAAATCTGCGTTTCGGCTGGGGGAAGCGCAAACGGTGCGGGGGCCAGGTGCCGCGCGGGAACGCTCTGCGCACCGATCGCGCCCCTGGCTTCTCCTTCTGTTGCCTTCCGCGTGACGGTCGACTTCACCGGCACGAACATGGCCATTTCACTGGCTCCAAGTCTTTCGGTGAGACCTCGAGTGCGATTTTTTCGGCTTTCGAATAGACTGGCGCTTCTCCCGGAGGCCCTGTGAAACGCGCGATCCATCCCGTCCGGCTGCTGCTCGTGGGCGTGAGCGCCTTGGTGCTCGTCGCAACCGTCCCCGCCCTCGCACGTGCTCAGAGTGCGCAAGGCTTGCTCGACAAGATGCTCGAGGTCGAAAGCAAGCGGGCCAAAGGGGTCGACAACTACGCGATGGACATCACCATGATGGGGCACGAGACGACGCTCTACTACGAGCGCGTGTCGATGCGCGGTCCGAATGGGAAGCCGATGGAGATGTTTCGGCTCGTGTCCTTTGCCGAGATGCAGAACCGGCAGCAGGCGGGACAAGGCATGTCACCCGAGGCCTGGCAAGCGTATTCGAAAGCGATGCGGGAAACCGGCTCGGCGGTCAGCGGCGAAATGGACAAGGGCATGAATGAAGCCGGCCTTCCGCCGGGAATGCGCGACGCCATGGGGTCGGGGGCGGAGGCCGAGCCCTGGGCCTCACCGAACCCGAGCACGATGATGGGCAGCATGGCCGACTTTGCGGACGCGGCTGGCAAGGCCTCTGCAGAGGGCAAAGCCGACGCGAAACGGCATCAGCAAGACAAAGCCAAGAGCATGGCCCTCTTCAGGAAGCGGGCGAAGATCGTCGGCAAGGAGTCGGTGGGTAAGCGGCGTGCGATCCATGCGCGCGCGGACAAGCTGAACATCGTCGAGAAGTCGGACGGCGAAGAGCTCGAGATTCAGGCCATCAGCCTTTGGATCGATGCGGAGAAGCATGTGCCCCTCAAGATGCAGATGGAGGGGGTGGCGAAACAAGGAAAGAGCGCGCGCGAAATCCTCATTGAACGGCTGGACGAGGACTACCGAAGCGTGCCGGGCAGCAAGCTCTACATGCCCTACCGAAACCTCATGCGCATGCAGGGCGTGCTCAGCCCGGAACAGCAGAAGCAAATGGAAGACGCGCGCAAACAACTCGCCGATTTCGACAAGCAGCTCGCCGAGATGCCGCCCGGGCAGCGCGCGCAGGTGGAACGGATGGCCGGCTCGCAGATGGCCATGCTCCGCAAGATGGTCGACGGCGGCGAGATGGAGGTGCTGACCGAGGTGCGGGCGATTCGGGTGAACGTCGGGCTCGAGGGGGCGGTTGCGGCGGGCGGGGGCACAGGAACTACGCCCGGTACGACGCCTGGGTCCGGGGCTTCGGCATCCGCGGCGTTGGCGGCCGGCGGCGACCCGCTCGTGCAATCGATCCAGCGCGACCTGATCGCGCTCGGGTACGACCCCGGGGAGGCGAACGGGAAGCTGAGCACGCCGAGCATCGTCGCGATTTCGAAGTTTCAGGCAGAAAACGGGCTCGAAGTGACAGGCGAAGCAACGCCGCAGCTTGCGGGCATCCTTGCGGCGAAGCGTGACGCGGCGGGCGGGGCGGGCGCGGGCGAGAAGCCGCTCGAAGAAGCCCAGAAAGTGTGCCTGCAGGCGAAGATCGACGCGGCAAAGAAAAAGAAGCGCGCGTTTGGCAGAGTGATGAAGGCGGCCGCCGGCACCGCTTCGCGCTACGGAGGCAGCAACGTCAGCAGCGAGGTCGAAAGAGCCTCGCAGGAAGCCTACAAAGTCGAGGCCACCGGCAAAGACCTCGAAGAAGCCGCAGACGCCCTCGGCTTGTCGAAAGCCGACGTCGAGGCCTGCCGCAATCCGGGCTAGCTGGGCCGTGGGCGGCCTGTTGTTGTTGCCGCGTTTTGGGGGCGGCCTGGACTAGTTCGAGTCGCGCTCGTTCGCACGGCCGAATTGGTTCTTGAACCCGCGCATTTTCTCTGCCAGCTGCGGCTTCGTCTTCACCCCCAGTTTGCGCATGGCGGCAACGAGGGCGTTGGAGACGGTTCCCTTGGAGACACCGAGGCGGTAGCTGATCAGCTTGCCGCTTTCGCCGAGGGCGGCGTAGGTTGCGACTTGAAGCTCGCGCTCGGACAATCCGCGAGGGTCGCCTAGATCGGGGGCGTTGGGGATCGCGAGCACGTAGCGGCGCTGGTCGGAATCAAACCAATCCACCATCGACCAACGCCCGTGCATCAGGGCCAACCAGGTCTCCAGTGCTTCTTTGGGATCGGTGCGTCGCAGCCGGCCTCGCGCACGGTCGACCTGCTGGGCCGACTGACGAAGTGCTACCGCGGCACCCTGCTCTTTCCCGCGCCCCGCGGCGTCGGTGACCTTGAAGCTCGCGGGATCCAGCACGGCTTCGGCTCCGTGGGGCAGCGCGGTGGATCCGGCTGTCGCCGATCCGACTGCTCTCCAGACTCGGTGTCCTGCTGCGAGATGGGCTCCGAGCATCTTCCATCGTCCGCGTTCGTGGGAATCGAGTGTAGTCGGGGCGGGGAGAAAAATCGCGACATACGCTCCGCGCCCGTCTGGCTCCATCGCGTTCAGCATGAGGACGTCCCCAGCGATGCTCGTCTTGGACGCGACCGCTTCGACGAACTGCCGCGACGCTTCGGAGATGCATGAACCCGTGTCGACAAGCCCTGGGCGAAACCATACGAGCTCCAGTTCCTTTGGAATGCCGGCGGCGCAGTTCAACAACGCGCTTTTGATTTCGTCCGACGCACCCTCATGTCGCCAAGCTCGTATGCGCACCCGTCGATCATTCTGGGTGCGGCCGAAGATGATGCCGGAAGCGAACAGCGAGTGCGGCATCGTCGATAGGCCGGCGGCCACGACATGCTCGAGCCAGTCCGACTCCTCGATTGGGAGACGGTATGCCGCTTCGACCAGGTCGATGACGGCCGACTTTGTCGAATCGAGCGTGCGCATGGGGTAGGCGGGAATGGGACCATGTAGTCACGAGAAGCACAAGGGTTTCTGGGACTTGCCGTGTGGGCTGCCTCGGGCCGTCGCCCGTTAAACAATTACGCATTTTCATGCACTTGCGAGATGCATACGGTCGATTCCTCCTCGCGTTGGGGAATTCAGGAACTGGGCGATGAGCCTGGCGACTTGGTCGGGGTCGTCTTCTTGGGAGGAAGTGGCCGCAGTTTGGGAGGGCGGTGAGCTCGGCTTTGGGGTTGTCGTGTTTTAGGCGGGTCATGGTTTTGGCTACGCCTTGCCAGCTGCGCTGTCGGCGCCTTCGAACCAGGGCTCTTCGAGGACCACGTTCATCGTGTGGCCTGTGATTCGGGGGACGATCGAGTCGCGTTGGCCTTCGACTAGAGGCCCGTAGCGCTGCCACCATTGTTCGGCATCGGCTCGCGTCCACGGTGGGAGGTCGAGCTGGTCGAGTGTGTCGGCGAGTGCGTCTGCCGACGTGGGCCGGTCGTCTTTGTTCTTGGCCAAGCAGGAGAGGATGAGCTGCTCGAGCGGCTCTGGGACAGGCTCGCCGCGGGCCTGACTCATGGGGGGAGGAGCGGCCTCCACGTGCTGCCTGCAGAGCTCGAACACGGTGTCGGCTTCGAAGACGGGGCGGCCGGTGAGCAAGTAGTAGCCTACTGCGCCGAGTGAATAGATGTCGCTTCGCGCATCGACCTCGCTCGGCGTGTTGACTCCCTCGGGACTCAGGTACTGTGGCGTCCCTTGGATCGAACGGGTGTCGCTCGTCTCGGAGTCGTCCGCGTCTGAAATGCGCTTCACGAGCCCGAAGTCGAGGACCTTGACGAAATCGTCGGACCCACCCTGCCGCGTGAGCATGATGTTGCTCGGCTTGACGTCGCGGTGAATGAGCCCGACCGAGTGTGCTTCGTCGAGCGCAAGGGCGACATCGCGCAGGACATGGACGACGCGGGGCACGGGTTGAGGCCCGGTGGCTTCGACGATGTCTTGAAGGCTTGCACCGTCGAGGAGCTCCATCGCGTAGTAGAACAAGCCCTCCGGAGTGCGGCCGTAGTCGTAGATCGTGATGGTGTGTGGATGCTTGAGCGTCGCCGTGAGCTGCACTTCGCGCCGAAAGAGGTCGTGCACCTCGCGGCCGCCGAGCTCGGGCCGCAGGAGCTTCACCGCCGTGGGGCGCTTGAGCATGCCGTGGGTCGCGTGATAGACGACGCCCATCGCGCCTTCACCGAGCTTGTGCTCGAGCTGGTACTGACCGAGGCTTCGGATGCTGCTCACTTCGCTCCGCA
>CAMYMX010000048.1 GCA_947259605.1 uncultured Polyangiaceae bacterium
TCGAGCACCCTCTCCGAGCGCGCGGCTCCGCACACGGTCGTTTATGCGGCGACCAAAGCCGCCCTCAACGCAGTGACCAAAGGCCTGGCGCTCGAGCTCGCGCCAGCCGGCGTGCGGGTCAACGCCGTGCTCCCAGGAGGCGTGGAAACCGACATGCTTCGAACGCCCCGTCTCCGGCCGGGTGAAACCCTCGACCCGGGAGAAATCGAGGCTCGCGTGGCGTCCCAACTGGCCGACCTCACTACCCTTCATCCCCTCGGCCGGCTCGGTACGCCAGAGGAAGTGGCCGCTGTCATCATCAGCGTTCTCGATCAAACCTGGCAGACGGGAAGCCTGGTCACCATCGATGGCGGCCTCTCGCTCACCTAGGCTTGAAGCGTTCGGCGTTTTCTCACACACTCCGCCGAACGTGGCTCGAACCCAGAAGGTCGTACTCGATGCGGACGCTATCCAACGAAGCATTCGGCGCATCGCTGTTGCGATACTGGAAGCGACCTCCGGCATCGAAGATCTGACCCTCATCGGCATCCGTCGCGGCGGCGTCGGGCTGGCAAGGCGTCTCGCTGAGGAGATCGCAAAGGTCGAAGGGCGACCACCACCGGTCGGGGCCGTCGATATCTCGCTCTACCGAGATGATGCGGCGACGGCGCTCCCCAATCCCAAGATCGGGCCGAGCGACATTCCATTCGACGTGAGCGGTCGTCATGTCGTGCTCGTCGACGACGTCCTGCACACCGGGCGGACGGTCCGTGCGGCCATCGAGTGCCTCCAAGATCACGGGCGCCCAGCGAGGGTCTGGTTCGCGGCGCTCTGTGACCGCGGCGGCCGCGAGCTCCCCATCGCTGCGGATTTCGTCGGCCGAGTGGTCGAGATGGAATCGGACGGACGCCTCGACGTCTGGGTCGATGCGGCCGGGCCCGATCGCGTCGTGCTCACCGAGGGCGAGTGATGGAGCCGTTCGCCCACCACAGCCTCCTCGACGTCGAAGGGCTCACGAGGGTGGACGTGGAGCGCATCCTCGATACCGCGGAGGCCTTCCTGCAAGTCTCCCGCCGGCCGGTGCGCAAGGTTCCCACGCTCCGCGGCAAGACTGTCATCAACCTCTTCTACGAAGCGTCGACGAGGACCAGGACTTCTTTCGAGCTGGCGGGCAAGCGTTTGAGCGCCGATGTCATCAACATGAGCGTCTCCGCATCGAGCGTGAAGAAGGGCGAGACCCTGCAAGACACCTGCCGGACGCTGCAGGCGATGCATCCGGATGTGATCGTTATTCGACACGCTTCGTCGGGCGCTCCGAGTTATGTGGCCTCGAAAATCGGCTGCAGCGTCATCAACGCGGGCGACGGGATGCATGCGCATCCAACGCAGGCCCTGCTCGACGCGTTTACGATTCGGCGCGCAAAAGGCACGCTCGACAATCTCGTCGTGACGATCGTCGGAGACATTTCGCATTCGCGCGTTGCGCGATCGAACGCACATCTCCTAAAGCTATTCGGCTGCGAGGTCCGTGTCGTCGGCCCTCGCACGCTGCTGCCGGCGGCCGTCGATTCTCTCGGCGTCCGTGTCTTCGATCGGCTCGAGGACGGGCTCGAAGGCGCCGACGTCGTCATGGTGCTCCGCATCCAGCGTGAGCGTCTCGAAGGCGCGCTCCTACCCAGCCTCCGCGAGTACTCGCGAACGTTCGGCATCGGTCCCAAAACGATTGGACCTGCGAAGCCCGATGCAATCATCATGCATCCGGGCCCCATGAACCGCGGCGTCGAAATCGAAAGTCTCCTCGCCGACGGTGAGCGCAGCGTCGTTCTACAGCAGGTCGAAGCAGGAGTGGCCGTCCGTATGGCCCTGCTCTATCTCCTCGCTGGCGAGGCGACCGAGCCACCGGCCGTAGGTGAGGTTCATTGACCGAGGTTCGGACCGGGCTGGACCGTATCGCCGACGGTGACTCGGACGCGCTTCGCCTGATCGCCGGCCGTAATGTCGGTTTGCTCGCGCACGCGGCAAGCGTCGACCGAAAGCTTCGTTCGGCGTCTCGGGTCCTCCACCAGGCCGGCGTCCGCGTTTCGGTGCTCTTCGGCCCCGAGCATGGGTTTGCAGGAGCAGCCCAGGACATGGTCGGTGTCGAGAGTCGGGACGAGGCGGACGTTCCGGTCTATTCGTTGTATGGAGACGACGCGGAAGATTTGAGCCCGAACCCCGATTGGCTGCGGGGCTTGGACGCTCTAGTCATCGATCTGCAGGACGTTGGGTCACGCTACTACACCTACGTATGGACTGCCGCGCTCACGATGAAAGTCGCCGCCGCCGTGGGCATCGAAGTCGTACTCCTCGATCGGCCCAATCCTCTTGGAGGCGTTCGCGTCGAAGGCGCAGCGCAGCGCGAGGGCTACCTGTCGTTCGTGGGCCTGCATCCGATTTCGGTTCGGCACGGCCTTACGATCGCTGAGCTCTTGCTGTGGGTTTGCGAACGCGAACGGATCGACCGGAGCGTGCTGCGCATCGTGCCGATGGACGGCTGGACGCGTTCGATGGAGTGGAAGGACACCGGTCTTCCTTGGGTGATGCCGTCGCCCAACATGCCAAGCTTCGATGCTGCGCTGGTCTATCCGGGCGGCTGCGTGGTCGAGGGGACAACGCTCTCGGAGGGACGCGGCACGACCAGGCCGTTCGAGCTGTGGGGTGCGCCGGGGTTGGATGTCGGCCCGCTCTTGGATCTCGATTTGCACGGCGCGACGCTGAGGCCCGTCGAGTTCACGCCTACGTTTCAAAAGCATGCCGGACGAGCTTGTGCCGGGGTTCAGGTGCACGTCACCGACCCCTGGGTGTTTCGACCGTACGAGGCCTACCTGCGCATGCTTGCGGCCGCGCTCCCTCAGCTAGCTGCCGAGAGCCGTTGGCGAACAGAGGTGTATGAATTCGTGTCCGACCGACCGGCGATCGATCTTCTCACAGGCGGTCCCGAGTTTCGCACTGCGGTCGACCGGGGCGCATCGCTCGACCGTGTGCTGGCCGAAGAGGCGCGAGGGGCGGCAAAGTTCGAGGATGAGCGGCGGGTCGCCTGGCTCTACGAGAAGTGACGAAAGCCGCTTCGGTCGATTTCGATTGTGCTGCCAGACGCGTCGACAACTCTGGCCCCGGAACCTTCGACGATTTCCCCGATCTGCACGCCCAACGCCGCAGCCTCGGAGGAGGCGGGCGCGGTGAACAGCAGCTCGTAGTCTTCGCCGCCGCTGAGGGCGAGCACGTTTGGGTCGACCGACAGCGCACTGCAGGCGGCTTGGTAGCCAGGCGCCGTGGGGATCGCCTCGGCATGGACGACCGCGCCAACACCCGATGCGTCCGCAAGGTGTTCCAGGTCTTGAAGACAGCCATCGGACACGTCGACTGCCGCCGTGGCGATTCGAGCGAGCACCCTTGCTGCCTGACCGTTGAGAGGCGGCCGTTTCCAGCGGTCCACAAAACGCTCGGCGCCTTGGAGATCGAGCCTGCCGGATTGCAGGATGGCAAGCCCAAGCGCCGCGGAGCCCAGCGTCCCGGTCACGTAGATCGAGTCTCCCGGGTGCGCGCCTCGACGGGTGAGGGATTCGTCGATCGGCAATCCGAAGACGGTCGTCGTCACGGATAACGATCGACCTCCGCTCAAGTTCCCGCCAATGACGCGGGCGCCGGTTATGCGCGCTGCGTCGGCAAGCCCGTCGATCAGGTCGCGGAAATCTTGGTCAGACGAGTCGGCGGGCAGGGTGAGCGCGATGACTGAAGCGGTCGGCATCGCAGCCATCGCCCAAACGTCGCTGACGGCGGCAACCATGGCGCGGTACCCGAGCTCGCGACAGGAGAGCAAATCGGTGCGAAAGTGGACGCCTTCAACTTGGGTGTCGACGGTCACGATGGTCGGTCGGCTGCCAAAGTCGATCACCGCGGCGTCGTCGCCGATGCCGACCAGAACCTTCTTCGATTCGCCGTCAAGGGCGAACCGGGTCTTCAGCCATTCGATCTTGGCGAACTCATCACGCATCTTCGTCGGCGGCGGGGAGCGTCACGGTGAAGATTGTGCCCTCGCCGAGCGTGCTGGTCACTTCGATCTTCCCCCCGTGGCCGTCGACCAGCTTTTTCACGATCGAAAGCCCCAGGCCGGCGCCACCGTGAACGCGCGTGGTCCCGGCGTCGATCTGATAGAAAGCGTCGAATATCTTGGACAGATTCTGTTCCGCGATGCCCATGCCGCCGTCTTGCACCGTCAGCACGACTGCAGGCTGGCTTGCCGCGAAAAGGGCAGCGCCCAGGCCCGACGCACCTGCGGCGTCGATTTCACCCGCCCCGGTGCGGACGGTCACCGTGCCGCCTTCGTCGCTGAACTTGACGGCATTGTCGACGAGATTGAGCAGAATCTGACTGACGCGAACCTCGTCTCCCCAAACCTTTGGTGTCTCGTCGTCGACTTGGATGTCGAGCGAAACGTTTCGCCGATTGGCCGTCGGCACAATCGTCGCAGCCAGGTCGGACAAAAGGGCATGCGGGTCGATCGGCTCGTGGTTCAGGTTCAGGCTCTTGGCCTCGAGCCGGCCGAGGTCGAGCAGGCTGCTGATCAGGCTGAGCAATTGATCGGCTTTGTTTCGAATCGTCCCCAGGAACTCCGCCTGACCGTCACTGAGTGCACCTGCAGCGCCGCTTTCGAGCATTTCGGTGTAGCCGATGATCGAGGTGAGCGGGCTGCGAAGCTCGTGGCTGACGGTAGCCAGGAACGTGCTCTTGAGCTGATCGAGTTGCTTCAACTTCTCGAATGAGGACTTTAGCGCCTCGTTCTTTTCAGCAAGCTCGCGATAATTCTCTCTGACGCTAGCAACTTGCATCGTCGATGCGAGCTGGGCGCGGTGGCCGGAAAATAGAAGCAGCTCGAGCACACCCTTGAGGTGGGCCGAAATCTCTTCGGC
Organism: uncultured Polyangiaceae bacterium; assembly: GCA_947259605.1. Taxonomy (GTDB): domain Bacteria; phylum Myxococcota_A; class Polyangia; order Polyangiales; family Houyiibacteriaceae; genus SG8-38. The sequence continues at coordinate 4,929 of CAMYMX010000048.1, forward strand.
GACGTGCTCGCGTACGCGCGGCATCGTAGCGAAGTGTGCGCAGGCGGCGTCTGCATCGATCTCCGCGTCGATCGACAGGAGTGATGCGGGTGGCTGGGTCGTCTCCGCTGGCACGTACGGTCCGACGATGAATCGGCCGATCGGACGGCCCTGGTATTCGAGGGGCACGATTCGGTACACCGCGCCCGTGAAGCAGGGATGCACGATGGCTTCCACATCGGGCTCCAAGTCTCGCACCACGCTGACGGTCCTGGCGCACTCGCGTTCTCCCTCGCCGAGCGTATTGAGGTAGTTGCACAGCGGCTGGTCGCGATGGACGTCGGCGAGGAGGTCTCCTTCATGGGAGATGACGCGCACCGGGAGACCGAAGAGCCCAAAGAACGACTTACACACAGATGTCACCGAATCGCGGCTCAGCACGTCTTCGAGGCGAACCACGTCTCCCATCATGATGTCGGCGACGTTCGTCTGGTCCTGCATCATCGCCCCCCTGGCCCCGGATCGTGCTTCAGTTTTGCCTCCACCTCAGACATGAAGCGGATCGAGCTGATCCCGAACTTCTCTTCGAGCTGGTGATCTTCTTCGAGCTTCGCCCAAGTGTCCCGAATCAAGCCGCGAAGGGTTTGCATGACTCCGTAGCCGCGCGTCGCGACGGCCTTGTAGATCGGCTCTCTGCTTCGCTGCGCGATCAGCTCGAGCTCTTCGTCGGTCCGGATACTGGCCAGGTCACGTTTGTTGAATTGAATGATCGTCGGGATCCGGCCCGGATCGATCCCGTTCTCTTCGAGGTTACGCTTCAGGTTTAGAAAAGACTCCCGGTTTGCATCTGCTTCGCTTCGCTGTGAGTCCGCGATGAACGCGACGCCGTCGGTTCCCTGCAGAACGAGTCGCCGGGTTGCGTCGTGCATCACTTGACCCGGAACAGTGAACAGCTTCAGCCGGACCTTGATCCCGCTCCCGGAGCTCACCGTGACTGGAAGCATATCGAAAAACAGCGTTCGGTCGTTTTGTGTCTCGAGCGTCATGAGCTCGCCGCAGGCATTTGACGTGCCGAGCCAGTGAATCGCGCGCAGGTTGCTCGTCTTCCCACTGAGCGCCGGCCCGTAGTACACGAGCTTCACGGTCAGTTCTTTCGCGGCGAAGTCAATTTGCATTTCGAACCGCGGGTCGCCCGCTGCGGAGCTACGTCCGCAAGAAGAGCAAAATCCCCGCCCCCATCAACACCAACATGATAAAGAACGCGACCCATGTCAGCGTCCTTTTGTGCTCATGGCTAGCAGGGACGACCCGGGTATCCTGCAACTGCTGGGCGGCCAGCGCGATGAGGCCGTCGATTTGCTTCACGGCGTCTTCGCGGCGGGCAGGGTCCGTCTCGCGGACCGCGCGATAGCGTTTTCCGGCGTCCGGAAGCCGATCCAGAGCAACACAGACGCCCACGAAGCGGCGATGCGCGTTCTGATTCCCCCAATCGGCCTCCACCCGATCCCACGCTTCGTCGATCGGATCCACGGGAAGAAAGAATAGCACGGAGACTATAGGCCAATATAGACATGTGAATCGAAAGAAACAGCCAATTTTGCTCCGACGACCTCGATGGGGAACAGCACTCCAGTCGATTTGCGTTCTGCACGGGAGGGTAGGGTTCTCCCACCTCGGCTCGAGCCCCGAATTCCGCACCTACATCAACCCAAAAAACCTTTTTAATTCTGCCACTTGGACTGCCGAAAGAAGTTGACAGCAGAGCGGCCTGGGCCTTAGTTTCCGGCCCTAGTGGGAAGTAGTGGGATCAAGTGCCAAACGGCCGGTAACTAGGACGAGAGGGTTAGGTTGTTCCGAGGACGCTACGAGCACGCGATCGATGCCAAGGGGCGCACCTCCGTGCCATCTCGGTTCCGGGAGGTGATGACCGCCCACGGTGACTCGCAGCTGGTTCTCACCACGGGCTTGGACAGCTGTTTGGTGGCTTACCCGATGGCCGAGTGGCTGGCGTTCGAGAAGCGGCTTTCTGAGCTCCCGCAGTTCGATGCGGATGTCGTCACCCTCAAGCGGATCTACGTCTCGGGCGCCGTCGAGTGCGAGGTCGACAAGGTCGGGCGACTTCTGATCCCAGCTGGGCTCCGAAAGCACGCCGGGCTTCAGCGTGACGCGCTCTGGGCTGGGATGGGCAGCTACATCGAGCTCTGGGCCAAAGAGAGCTTTGAGGACCTTCGCAAGGAGGTGCTTGGCGATCAGGACCGGCGTTTGGCGATTGCCAGACGATTGGCGGAGCTCGGCTTGTGAACGGGTTCGAGCACACTCCTGTTCTGCTAGAGGAGGTGCTCGAGCACCTCGATCCGACGACCGGCTGCGTGTACGCCGACGTGACGCTCGGCGGCGGAGGGCATGCAAAAGCAATTTTGGAGCGCAGCGCTCCGGATGGTCGCCTGATTGGAACCGACCGCGACCCGAGCGCACTCGAAGCGGCCAGCGCAACGCTCTCCGGCTTTGGGGATCGTGTGACTCTGCGCAAAGCACGGATCAGCGAGCTTGCCGACGTCTTGGCCTCGCTCGAGATCGAGAACGTCGATGGGGTCCTGGCGGACCTGGGCGTCAGCTCCGTTCAGCTCGATCGTGCCGAACGAGGGTTTTCCTTTGCCAAAGACGGTCCGATCGACATGCGGATGGACCCGACCGAAGGCGAAACCGCGTTGGAGCTGATCGGTCGCAGCGATGCCGACCAGCTCGCCAACGTGATCTACCGCTATGGAGAAGAGCACCGTTCGCGCAAAATCGCGCGCTCGCTGAGGCGCGCGTACGAAGAGGGAGAGCTCGAGACCACCGGCGATCTACAGCACGCCGTGCGCAGAGCAATCGGTGGCCGTCGAGGGCGCATCGATCCGGCAACGAAGACGTTTCAGGCGCTGCGTATCGCGGTCAACGATGAGCTCGGCGAGCTCGAGGCCCTGCTCGAGCAAGCGCCAGAGCTCCTGCGGATCGGCGGCGTGGTCGCGGTGATCAGTTTCCACTCACTCGAGGACCGAATGGTCAAGCACGCATTTCGGGACAGTGAGCAACTGTCGCCTTTGACCAAGCGCCCAATCATCGCTTCCGATCGAGAGCGCGAAAACAATCCAAGGGCACGCAGCGCCAAGCTTCGTGCGGCCCGGCGCGTGGAGACCGGGGCATGAAAGGTCGCTTTCTGCCCCTGTGGTGCGTCGCCGTCTTCGCAACCGCTGCCGCGTTCGTGGTGCATTTGTCGATTCGGTTCGAAACGGTTCGGCTCGGCTACGAAGTGAGCGAAGAGCGTGGTCGGCAGCGTGACCTTCTTCAAGACCGCCGTTTGCTTTCGATCGAAGCTGCCACGCTTCGACAAAGCGGACGCATCGAGACCATTGCACGCGGAACGCTCGGCATGGAGGTTCCAAAACCGACCCGGATCGTGACGATGAAAGAGAACCGAAAGCGCACGGCCGCGGGGAGGGTACGGTGAAGAACCGGCACCAGCGATGGTTTCGGGCGCGGATCGCCTTGCTTGGCCTCTGCGTCGTCGTCGTGGCGGTGTTGGTTCTCGTTCGCGCGTTTCACCTGCAAATCGCGAGCGGCGATCGGCTGCGCGAGATGGCCGAAGGACAGCACCTTCGTGAGCTTCGTGTGTCTCCGCGGCGGGGCGTGATCTACGACCGGCACGGCGCCGAGCTTGCGGTGAGCGCCGACGTCGACAGCGTGTACGCCAATCCCCGTCGCCTCAAAGCCATGGAGCAGGACCCGCGGGCCATTGCGAGACGGATCTCCAAGATTCTCGACCTCGACCCGAAGACGCTCGCGAAGCGATTGTCAGCGGACCGGTATTTCGTCTGGATCGAACGTCGAGTCACGCCCAACGAAGCCACGCAGATCCGTGCGCTCGACGTCCCGGGACTCGAGCTCACGACCGAAGCGCGCCGCTACTATCCAAACCGTCACCTCGCTGCTCACCTGCTTGGCTTTGCGGACATCGACGGACGAGGCATCGAAGGGATTGAGCTCGCGTACGAGGACCGGCTCCGCGGCTCAGATCGACGCGTCGAGGCGATTCGCGACCGGCGCGGTCACGTCGTTTTTGCCGACGACATGGAAGACGATCGATCGATGCAAGGCCAGAGCGTGGTCCTCACGATCGACAAGGCTATCCAGCACATCGCAGAGCGGGAGCTCGCGCTCGGCGTGCGGACGTTCGAGGCCCGTGGTGGGAGCGTCGTCGTCATGGACCCGGCGAGTGGGGAGATCCTCGCGCTCGCGAACTATCCTCCATTCAACCCGAACGAACCGTCGAAACATCCAACCGCGCACAGGCGAAACCGCGCCATCGTGGACCGCTTCGAGCCGGGCTCCACGATCAAGCCATTCACGATGGCCGCGGCCCTTGCCTCTGGCACAGTCAAGTCCAACCAATCGATCAATTGCGAAAACGGAGTGACGCGGATCGCAGGACGTGTCCTTCACGACGCCCATCCCTACGAATGGCTGACTCCAACACAGATCCTCGCGTACTCCAGCAACATCGGCATCGCGAAGATCGCGCTCGACCTCGGCAAGAAGAATCTGTACCGGGGGCTTCGACGCTTTGGCTTTGGTGAGCCAACCGGTCTCGGAGTGCCCGGCGAGACGGCGGGTATCCTTCGTCACTACCGGCGTTGGTACGACGTCGATGCGGCCACCGTTTCTTTCGGACAGGGCATGAGCGTCACCAACGTCCAGTTGGCGACGGCGATGAGCGCGATCGCAAACGGGGGGCGCCTCATGCAGCCGATGCTCGTACGCCAGCTTTCGGACGGGCATGGCGTCACCATTGAAGAGAATACGCCTCGCGTTCGCCGCCAAGTGGTGCCCAGGCGCGTAGCGAGGCTGGTGGGCCAGATGCTGACCGGGGTGACCGAGCCCGGAGGGACCGCGATCGAAGCTGCAGTCGACGGCTATCTGGTCGCTGGTAAGACCGGAACGGCCCAAAAAGCTGACTACGTTCACGGTGGCTATGCCAAAGACAAGTGGTTGGCTTCGTTCATCGGGTTTGCCCCCGCCGAAAAGCCGGCCGTCGTCATTTCAGTGGTCATCGATGAGCCCGTGATCGCCCACTACGGCGGGACCGTGGCCGGGCCTGTGTTCCGCCGGATCGCCGAGGTGACCCTGCGGCACATGGGCGTCGCTCCCGAGGGCAGGCCGGCGGTACTTGCGCAGAAGAAGAAGCAGAACGTCGTCACGGAAGTCGAGCCGGCGTCCAAAGAAGAACCCGTGGAAAAGGGCCAGAGCGCGGTTCCCGATGTACGCTCGCTTCCGCTGCGCCAGGCCGTCATCGCTCTGCACGCCGAGTCCCTCGTTGCCGAGGTCGCCGGCTCGGGCGTCGTCGTCGACCAAGACCCCGCGCCGGGCAAGGCCGTGGCTCACGGTGCAATCGTTCGGATACAGCTCGAGCGGGGGCGATTCGAGCCGGAGGCCGCGGCGCCGGACGCGCGCCCTAAAACGCTTGCGGCCGCGGCGCCCCGGAGGCCGCATGACCGCTGAACGCAGGCAAGGCATGACGCTCCAGCAACTCCAGAGCCGTGGTGTCGGGGTCCGAATCGAGGGGTCGGCGATGCAGGCCGTCTACGGGGTGCAGCACGACTCGCGCCGGGTGATGGATGGCGATCTCTTCGTGGCGGTCCCAGGTGATACCCATGACGGGCTGAGCTTCTGCGCCGATGCCGTTGCGCGTGGTGCGGTCGCAGTGCTGGCCGAACGGCGAGTCGAGGTCGCGGTTCCTCAACTCATCGTGACCGACGCTCGCGCAGGGCTCGGGCGTGCGGCGGAGCTGGTGTACGGGGAGCCGACGAGCGCCCTTCACACCGTTGGGATTACCGGAACCAACGGCAAGACGACGACGGCCTACCTTCTGCGGTGCGCGCTCGGGGGCGTGTCGGCCAAGCCCGCGCTCATCGGCACGACCGGTTGGCTTGCCCCTGGCGCGGAACGTCCTTCGCTTCACACCACGCCCGAAGGCGACGACATTTCGCGATTCGCCCGGCTGGCGCTAGACGCCGGTGCGACGCACCTGGTTCTGGAGGTGTCGAGCCACGGCCTGGCGATGCACCGCGTCGATGCCCTGGACTTCGAGGTCGCCGCGTTCACCAACCTTTCCCGCGACCACCTGGACTTCCACCAGAGCATGGAGCGCTATGGCCAAGCAAAAGCGCGGCTCTTCACTGAGCTCGCGCCCGAACGCGCGGTCATTCACGTCGATGACGCCTTTGGATCGGCCCTTGCCGATCGAATCGCGGTTCCCGTCATTCGTTGCTCGCGGAGGCCGGCAAGTCGAGCCGAGATCTTGGCGACCGACTGGTCGGCGACCCGTGCCGGGATTCGCGCCAGTGTCGAGACGCCCGCAGGGTCGATCGAGATCTTCAGCCCGATGCTCGGAGAGCACAACCTCGAGAATCTGCTGGTTGCCCTCGGTTGCGCGTACGCGCTCGGACTCGACTTGAACGCGGTGTCGGAGGCATGGCAAGTCGCCGCTGGCAGTCCGGGACGACTCGAACGAATTGCACACCCACAAGACGTCGCGGTGCTCGTGGACTACGCGCACACGCCGGACGCCCTCGGGAGGGTTCTACAAACGATGCGTGCGGTGACCCCAAACCGGTTGATCGTGGTATTTGGCGCAGGCGGCGATCGGGACAAGGGGAAGCGGCCGGAGATGGGCCGTGTCGGTGTCGAGGGCGCTGACCTTTGCGTTCTGACGAGCGACAATCCGCGAACCGAAGACCCGGGACGGATCATCGATGAAGTCGCCCGAGGCGCACAACGGGCCGGTGCGATTCGCATCGAAGCGGCGAAGCTTGCAGCCGAGACCCGGGGCTATTGCGTGGTGGTCGAGCGAGACGAAGCAATCGCAGCTGCTATTCGAACCGCCCGCGCAGGGGACACCGTGCTTCTGGCGGGCAAGGGCCACGAGAACTATCAGGTCATCGGCACAGAGCGTCACCACTTCGACGATCGCGAACAGGCCCGTGCGGTGATCGCCAGCCTCCCGGGAGGCTCATGATGGCGACGCCAATCCCTGCGAACCAGGTTCAGCTGAATCGAGACCGGGTGCTCGCCGTGACGGATGGCGACGCCAGTGGTCCGGAGTGGAAGAGCGCCTCGGGTATCGTGACGGACTCGCGCGTCGTCAAACGGGGCAATCTCTTCGTCGCACTTCGTGGAGAGCAATTCGATGCGCATCGGTTCGCCGCACAAGCGATGGACGCAGGCGCCGCGGCGGTCTTGGTGGAGCGGGGAACTTCGCTTCCAGCCCACGTGAGTGCGGTCGAGGTGGATGACACGCTCCGCGCGCTCGGGGATCTGGCAAAGGCTCATCGCGCCAGCTGGAT
>CAMYMX010000049.1 GCA_947259605.1 uncultured Polyangiaceae bacterium
TTCGAGCCCCATCATGCCGCCTTCGCCCCTGGGCACGACATCGTCCGGTGCCACGACGAACGGCGCAGCGCCGACGCCATCGACATAGACGTTTAGACGGCCGGGTCGCTCGGTCACCAGAACAGTCCCATTGGGCAGCCAAGCGATGTCCCAGGGCTTGTCGAGACCGACGATGAAGTCGTTCACCTCCAAATCGATGTCGGTCGGCCCGCCGGTGCCACTGCAGCCTCCGGCGCCGCAACCCTCACCGCCGCAGCTCGTGATCAGGAAGCACAGCGAGGGGAGGAACTGAGCAATGAAGCGCAACATCGGACTGGTCATGTTCATATTCCCGTATCTTGAGCCGTCGCCCGCCTGCGCGCTAGAACTGGCCGATCATGCGGGCGCCCTTGGACTCGTAGCGCGCCGTCGAAACGGCCGAGCGAGCACGGGGTCAGCTGCCAACCCCAAGTCGCCGTTCAGCGTTCGAAAGGCCTCTCCGCTGCGCTCTTCCTTGCGAGCTGGTGAATGCCCATCGCCGGCTAACGCGAAGTGTACGATCGAGGGGGCCTTCGAATGACGGTCACGGGGTTCCGCAAGCCTCTGCGCCGGCGCTTCCGCAAGGAACGTAGCCCCAGCAGATCCCGACACCGTCGGCGCGAAGACCACAACTATGATTCTGGCCAGCCGTGAGCTGTTCAAAGACCTCTCCCGGAGGTGGGTCGAGATCGCCCGAACCGAGTCGATCGAAGCCCCAGCAAGTCGAGAACCCCGCACGAGTACGTGTTTGCGGTCTGGATCTCAGCAAACGTATCGTTCGCTGGCGGCTCGACACTCGCGTGCCAACCGCAAACGCTGTATTTTCAGGGGAATGGGCAGCGAGGGCCTGCAATTGCTGCGTCTGGATGCATTCGCTGCGCTGCATGACGGCGAAGAGCGTCAGGATGGTCCCGATGGTGACTGACGGTCCGGTGAAGCCCTTCCAAAGAAAGCTTGCCGAGAACAGAACCAGATGAACCAGTCGTGTCGGGACAGCTTTCTCGAACTCAAAGGCCAACTCAATCGGAAGCGCGGCGAACGCTGGTCCTGACTCCGTGATTACGCTACCCCCCTACCAGCCATGACCTCAGCCATTCCCACTCGTATCGTGCCAAGCGTCACGCCCGTCGATCGGACCCCTCGCCATGTCGCACGGGAATTCCGGAAGCTCCTCGATTCAGGAGCGAAGCTACGTCCGGCGGGCGAAGCCAAAGACGACCCGACCGGGCTTCTATCGTCCGGGTACACGCCCAAGCATGAAATCTCGCTTTTCGGGACCCGGTTTTTTCTGACCAACGTTCGGCAGAATCCCGCGCTGCGTTTCTTCGTCGCCTATGTCGTACAGCGTCACCCGAGGACGGGCCGAACGGACATCTATCCCCGCATCTTCTACAAAGATTTGTCTCTCATCTGGCGTGCCGCCTCGCATGTGATCGCGACTGACGGCGATTTCTGGATTGGCAAAGGTGACGTCAAAGTGCTGGCGCGCGGCGGTTATGAAATCACCGAGTGCGTCGAGTCGACTACGGATCTGCCTTTTGAAATGCAGACCGCGCTCGAAACGCTCAACCGTAAGACGCGACACGCTCTGAAGGACGAAGAAGCCCTCTACCTTCTGCTCCGAAGCGCCCCGGCCTCGCGCACCGCACCGTATCAAGATTTCACTGAGCCAAGACGGAAGGCCGCGGCCAATCCCCGAAACCTGATCAACGGCGGCCGCAGCATCGCCTGGTTCACGCGCAAGAACGACCCCACTTCGCTCAAGATCCTGGCTGGCTTCGAGCCGGACTTCGCAAAGGGCATCGTGGAGATCAGCGAGCTGAGAAGTGCGATGTACGGGGGAAAGCTCCAGAGGTTTCGCATCCTTTCGCGCAATCGAAAGGTGCAGTACCTCTTCTTGGCGGGCCCCAAGCACGTTTGGATCATTCCGCCCCAGTCCACCACGACGGAGCTCTCTTCGTTCGGAGTTCGCACCGTCGATGTCGTTGCGGACGAAGACCTGTTCGTGCCGGGCTTCGAGTATCACTACTTTGACGAAGACGCCGATGCGTCGGAGCACTTCAGTCAAATACCGGAAGGTTTTGCTGGAGAATTGTGTGAGCATGACAACGATCGTGCCGATGCCTCGGCTTGGCTCGACGCGATTCCCGTGATTCGAGAATTTCGGCGCAAAGTGCTGAGCCCGAATCGAAAAAGGGGGTTGTCGGCAAAAGCCTTCCAAGGGTAGAAGAGCTTGAGAGCCGTCCCCAGTCGATGTCGCACACCTTCTACGAACGCCTTTCCGCTTTGGATGCCTCCTTCCTGGGTTTCGAGGAGCAAAACACGCACTGGCATGAAGCGGCGGTCATGGTCTTCGACGCAGGGCCTCTACGGACCGAGCACGGCGGGCTCGATTTCGAGAAGATCCTTCTCAACTACGAGTGGTGCTTCGACCGCGTTCCCCGCTATCGCCAACGCCTCGTCAAGATTCCCCTCTTTGACCATCCGATTTGGGTGGACGATGCGAGCTTCAACGTCCGCTATCACGTTCGGCAAATCGCTCTCCCGCAGCCGGCCGATGATCGCGTCCTCAAACGCGTCTGTGGGTATTTGCTGGAGCTCCCGCTGGACATCGACAAGCCGCCCTGGGAAGTCTGGGTCGTCGACGGTCTCGAGAACGACAGGTTCGCGCTGGTGACCAAGATCCATCACTGCATGGCCGATGGCATCTCGGGCATGAGAATCATCCAGACGCTTCTGGGCCGACGTCCATTCGAGCGAAAGGGCAGGCCGAAGGCTTGGAAACCTCGTCCGGCGCCGGAGCGCGCGGAGCTCGTCGCTACTGAGCTCGTTCGCCGCATCCAGGCGCCTTTCGAGCTTCTCGCGCCGCTGCGGCGGCCAAGCGCCGCATTGCAGGAGGCGCGCGATGTCGTCCAAGGGCTCATGGAGGCTTCGAAGCTCGGCTGGCGGGCCGCTACCAAGACGCCGTTCAATCCCGACAACGTTGGACCGCATCGCCGATTCGACTGGACTGAAGTCTCGATGCGCGAAATCAAAGACGTGAGGTCAGGGCTCGGCGGGACGATCAACGACGTCGTGTTGACCACGGCTGCTGGCTCATTCGGCCGGTACCTCCGCGAGCACGAGACCAGCACCGACGAGATCGACTTCCGAACACTGATCCCGGTTAGCGTTCGTAAGGATAAAGAAAAGGGTCTCGGCAATCGCGTCGCGATGATCATGGCCCAGCTTCCCGTCGGTGAACGCGACCCGGCTGCGCGGCTCGAGCGCGTGATTGAAACCACCCAGAAGCTCAAGCACAGCAAGCAAGCGCTCGGAGTCTCTTGGCTCGAGGGGCTTGCCGATCGCATCGGTGGTCGTTTCTTCGCCCAGCTCAGTCGCTCGGCCACCCGAAACCGGCCGTTCAATGTCGTCATCACCAACGTCCCTGGCCCCTCGATGCCGCTCTACTTCCTGGGCTCCGAGATGCAGGCGATCTATCCAATGATGCCGCTCTTTCCGAATCAGGCTTTCGCGCTTGCGGTGCTCAGCTACGCGGGCAAGGTCTTTTGGGGCTTCAATTCGGATTGGGACGCGCTGCCAGACGTTCACGACATCGTCGAGGGCATCGGCGAGCAGTTCCAAGAGCTTCACACGGCCGCGCAGGCACGAGCCTGCGGCAACCAGAAATCGACAGCGATCCCAACCCGGAGTTGAAATGAGTGAATCAGGTACCGGTCTCCCACTGAGCCTACGAAAGAAGGACATCTTTTTCGTGCTCTGCTTTTCGTTCTTTGCATTTTCATCGTTCTTCTCGGACTCATGGCACGCGCTCGGGCTGCTCGAAGGAGATGCGTTCTGGTCGCGCGCAAATCGCTGGTACGGCGAGATTGCGCAGGACCATTTCTTCCTGGCGGATCACCCCTACGTGCGGGTGAACACCGGTATCTCGGGAATGATTTACGGGCCATTCTATCTCGTGCTCGTCTACGCGTTCATCAAAGGGAAGAACTGGATCCGGCCCATGGCGCTCGTCTACGTCGGTGCGATGCTGCATGGCTGCACCGAGTTTTTGATCTACGAGTACTGGATCGGGCCGCCGCCAGGTAACGCAGCCATCTTCTGGGCCTTCAACGGGCCGTACTGGGTCGTTCCATTCCTGCTGGGCGTTCGCATGTGGAAGCCCAACCCGTTCGGGTCAGCATCGGCCTGACGCGGGTCTACACGCCGTGGAAGCTCAGGCGCAACGGGCGCTGTTGGAACGGTGCCCCGGGCGTTTTGCCTTCGCGCCTGGTTTCGTCTTCGCCTTCGGATCCCACCGTCGGAATTGCGCGCGCGGGTTTCGCTTGTCCGGTCGGGCAACGGCTCGCTCGAATCGCTGTGCCGCGCTCGCCGAAATGTCCACGGTCGAGCTCTTCGGGGAAACTCGAATCGCGCCAACGACCTCGCTCGACACGTCGCCTCGCCGGCAGATCATCGCCAGTAGCTTCCTCGTGTCGGCGCCCGCCTGTCCGCCCCAGCTGACCTGATACGTAATGAAATCACCCTGTGGTCGCCGCCGCGATGGCCCCTTTGGACCAAACTCACGGGGGCTGCGCTCATGGCGCGCTGTTTTCGCATCGTCGCGGACGCGCTTTGGGGTGCCCTGGCTACGCTGCGTTTCTCGCTTCAGAAGGCAAGCCACGAGCTCCGCCGGCGAATGCTCGGCGAGCAGGCGTTCGGCGAGATCCTTCGCCCGGCTGTCCGGCTCATCGGCTTGATTGGCGAGGTCTCGAAGGAAGCTTTCGCCAGTCCGCTCGTCGGCGGCAGCAAAAATCTCCTCGGGTGTCGGAATGGGGACCAAACGTGCATCCACCCCCGCCGCACGCAGCGTGCTCTTGACTCGAAATTCGGCTCGCGCGGCCGCGAACAGAACATTGGTGCCGCGCCGACCGGCTCGCCCGGTGCGTCCGCTTCGGTGGGTGAAAACATCTGCGTTGTCGGGGAGATCCACTTGAATGACTCGGCCGATGTCTTGCACGTCGAGGCCGCGCGCCGCGACGTCGGTCGCGACGAGGTAGCGAATGGTGCCGTTTCGAAACTGAGAGAACGTCGCTGTCCGCTCGCGCTGAGTCATTTCGCCGTTGAGCGCACGCGCCGCGAGGCCGGCAGCGCAAAGCTCATCGGCAAGTCGGACCGTTTCCGTTCGCGTTCGTACGAAGAGCAAGGTCTTGTCTTCCGGGTAGCGGAGCAAGACGTTGATCGCAGCATTGAATCGATCCGCTTGGCGGACGTGCATCACGAGATGCTCGATGTCGGCGTTCGCCTTGCCGAGCGCCGTACCTTGCACCGAGACGGGTTCCTGCTGCAGTCGGTCTGCCAGTCTCACGACGGCGCGCGGAAAGGTCGCCGAGACCATGTGGGTACGACGGACTTCGGGCGCGAACCCGAGGATTCCGTCGAGCTCTTCTTCGAAGTTCATGTCGAGCATCTCGTCGGCTTCGTCGAGCGCGATGGTCCTGAGCTGATCGAGCGTGAGGGCGCCCGCCTTCAGATGATCGAGAAGACGACCGGGGGTGCCAATCACGACCTGGGGAAGGGTGGACAGCTGATAGCGCTCCTGCATCACGCTCGTGCCACCGGTCACCACGAGTACACGGGCCCCGAGCGGTTCATAAAGCCAGCGAAGCTCTCGCCCTAGCTGGCCGGCGAGCTCGCGAGTCGGGGCGATGAGCAGCGCTATCGGCGCGGCGGGCGCGGACTTGCGAGACTTCTTTGGTTGCGCGGTCGCGGCGGCGATCGCGACGGAGGGGGCGAGGAGCAGCCCAAGAGCCACTGTCTTTCCCGACCCGGTCTGGGACGAAATTCGCAAGTCGCGGCCCGCCAACTCGGGGTCCAAGATCGCCTGCTGAATGGCGGTGAAGCTCTCAAAACCGGCGTTGCGCAAGGCGGCGCCAAGACCCGCAGGGGCCTGCTCTAGAGAAAGTAACTCAGACATGAAGCGGCATCTCTAGCACAGACTCCCCAAAGCACACAGCGGGGCCGCAGAAGCGCTGCTACCGCGGGAAGGCACCCGGTTTTTCTTAGTCAATCTGGACGATGGGATACGATGCCTTGGTGGCTTCGGAACGTTGGTGGGGCGCTGCGTCGATCCTTCTTGCTCTGCTCACGGTCTTGGTCTTCATCCCGGGGCTCAGCGATGAGTTCACCTGGGACGACAACGGTCTCATCCGCACCAACGAGAACATTCAGCTTCCGGAGCGCTACGGAGAAGCACTGACGAGCCACTTCTGGAACGTTTCGAGCGACGCCGCGCAGGCCAACGAGACCTACAATCACCTCTACAGGCCGCTCGTCACGTTTGCCTACATCGTTCAGTTTCGGCTCTTCGGTCTTCACGCCGCGGGGTACCGCGTGGTCAGTCTAGCGCTTCATTTGCTTTGCTGTGTTCTTGCGTTTTTCTGGCTACGACGGCGTATCCCGCCCCGCGAAGAGGCCCATCGCTTGCTTGCCGTCGGCCTCGGCGCCGCGGTGTTCGCGCTCCACCCAAGTCGCCCCGAAGCGGTTTCTTGGATCTCGGGAAGCACCGAGCTCTGGATGAGCGCGCTGGTGCTCTTGGCCGCTCTCGCATTCGATTCGAACCGCAATTGGCTCGCCGGGATTCTTCTGGCCTCCGCGCTCTTTGCAAAGGAATCGGCGATCGTCGCAGCGCCGTTGCTCTTGGCCGATCGATTCTTGCTCCAGGGACGTCGCGAACGTTCGGCATCGGCCGCACTCGTCGCGCCGGTGGTCGTTGCGCTGCTCGTTCGCATTTGGGTAGTCGACGTCGCGCTGCCCACCGGCCAGATCCGCGGCGTGTTACCGCGGACCCTGGCGTCGTTCGGACTGTACGCGCAGCAGATTTTCTCACCCTGGAATCCAACCGCCTTCGCTGGGATGCGCCCCTACGAATGCGAACGCGGCGAGGTCCTGCCCGCGGCGTGGTGGCTGGGGGGGGCCTTCGTCCTCGGAGCGGTGATCGTATTGGGCATCGTGGCCTACCGCAGGCGCGCGTGGCGCCCCGTGTTCGCCGACACGCTCTGGGTGGTCGTGCCGCTGCTGCCGGTGGCGAACCTCGTCGATCTTGGAAGCCGAAACCTCACGGCGGACCGTTTTCTCTACCTTCCAATGCTCGGGGTCGCCTCGCTTTTTGCCCGCGGCCTCATGTGGGCGTTCCAGAAGCACGCATCGCTCGGGAAGACGGTCGCTATCGTCGCGTCTGTAGTCGTCTTGGGTTTCGCAGTCGTGACTTCGCTTCATTCAAGAGTCTTTGCCTCGTCGTCGTCGCTTTGGGAATACGAGGTGACGCGGAACCCGGACAACCCGTTTGCGCTGCACGCAGTTGGTACCGCCCGAACACGCGCTGGTCTCCCAAACAGCGGCTTGGAGTACCTCAAGGACGCGCACGTTGTGGCGGCGCGCACCTGCGGACGTGACGACCAGTTGCGCGCTGCGAAAGATCTCGCCTGGGCCCTCGCGCTTCGGACGAGCCCGGATCATCAGGATAGCCTGCTTGCCCTGCAGAGCGCGTACGATCAGTTGGCCCGCGATGGCACCTTCGAGTACCGCGGATCCCCGACCTGGTTGATGCAGCTCACCCCTCAGGAAACGAGCGAATTACTATCCGACGACCTTCAATACGCGCTTCCACGCGCCACGGTCGAAGCGCGGCTCGGCAACATCGACGTCGCAATACAGATCCTGCAGGGTCAGGTCGCTGGTTCAGGCTCGCTGCACCCCCTGTCCGAGAACCTCCGACTCCGTTTGGTCGCGGCGCAGGGGCGTATCGAGGAGTCCCTGCGCGAGGTGGCGCAGAACCCCTCCGTCGCGGACGCCGGCGGGTTGGGCTCCGTGCTCGCAACCCTTCAGGAAACGCTTTCGCGGACGAATCTTCCGAGTGACGCCGAAGCGCGGCTGGTCCAATACGCATTGGGATTCGGCCAAGCGCCAAATGAGCTGGCTGGACTGCCTTCCGAGATCCGAACGGTCGTGGACGCTCTTCGCGCCTACGAAGTCCATGCCCCCGTCGACCTTGCAGCGCTCGAGCTGCTGGGCGCCGGCTCCGGGGGGATTTCGCGCTTCATCGAGCTCGCGAAAGCTAGGGCCGAGGTCCGGCGCTTCGACGATCAGCTTCGCACCCTCGAGCACGAGCGTCTGTGAGACCAGGCGGAAGCCCCCGTGACCCCATCAGGGAAGATTCTCGATGTCGTTTGGCGAACACGGATCGGATCCGTAGACGGGATTGCACTGCGCAGGATTCCCTTCTGGGATGTCGAACCAATAGTCGCGACTGGAAACCGGCGCTGGAAAGTCGGAGCTCGAGAAGAGGACCTTTCCACGAAGTGCCCCGAGCGTGGGCCACCCCTCGGCGGCGATGGCTTCGGGTAGGGTGGCGTAGTCCTTACGGACATCGTCAGGCGTGAGAATGCGCCCTGCGGGAAACACCGAAAGAATCTCCGCCTCGAGCTCGTCGTAGTGACCAAATATCGGCACCAGCGTGTCGTCGAGGAAGTCTGCATCCTCATCCTTGGGCTCGAGCCAGATCATGATCGGCATGTGTGACGGGTTTTGATCCGACCAGGCTTTCACTACCCCGAGGCAGTCGACGAGCTTACGACAGGTCGTCTCCTCGTCGATCAAAGGAATATGGAAGACCTCGAAGCCCTCGTCTTGACGAAGGTGCACGTCCAATTCGAATTGACGGACTCCCTGCTCCGACAGCTGCACGTCCAATGGCGCATGCGTGTATCCAAACGACGGGTCCAGTACCTCGGGAGGCTCCACGTGATAACTGTTGTGCGTGCCCTTCGCCTGAACGTGATTTAGGCGAAGCACCTCGGTATCGCTCGTCGTTCCGCCATTCGCCCCGCTGCAACTGGTAAGCAAGACCACCAAGACCACGTATTTCACATCCGCCTCTACTGCTCGGGGAGTCCTTCGCGGCTGGCGCCGTCGTATTCGGTGACGATGGTACCCGTCGCGCTGCCTGGAAACGCAACCCCCTGCACGTCGGCGAGGAGGAAGCCTTGATGGCAGCCCGTTACTTCGAGGTCGGCCGTCCATGTGTAATCGAGGCCATTGACGAGTGCCGACTCGGTGCCGTTGAGAAACGAGCAGCCGTCGGCCGAGTAGTCGAAGTACTCCACCTGAATGTCGACGGTCGCCGACAACGGCGCGAGCTCCATCTCAAAGACGAGGTCGGCGCGTCCCGAGACGGGGCCAGGCAGGGTCCCTGTCGTGCTTTCGCTGGGAGACAGCGCTTCCGATAGCGGTGCCGCCCATGTCGGCTCGGGGCTCGGGACGATCGGTAAGGGTGTTGCAGGCGTGCGCGAGGTGAATGTGGCCAACTTCAATCGCGCCGTTCCCAAGTCCCTCGCGTCCTCTTCGACGAACGCGAATTCCGTTCCGTCTTCGCTCCAACGGCCTTGTCCGCGTGTATTGAAATTGAAATCATTCACTCCGCTCGAGTCGAGGATCTGTCGGGCGATGTCGGTGTCTTCATCCGCCTTGTCGAACGGCAGAAGCCAGAGGTCGAAGAAGCGACGCTCTTGTTCATTCCGCAGCAGAGCGATCGGACCGCGAAGCGGCGCATCCACGATTGCAGGACGAGGCACCAAAGAGAAGACGCTCATCCGCTCGTAGTTGCGAAAGCTTGCGGTGACGACCCATTCCCCGTCGGCCGAGATGTCGACATCCTCGTCATACTCCGGATCGGAGGTGAGGCGCGTGATCTGGCCCGTGGCCAGATCGAGCTTCACGCTGTCGTAGTTGAGTGAATCGATGGTGGTGTAGTAACGGACGCTCGCGCCACCGTCCGCGAAGCCCTTGCCCTCCCCCCAGTTGCCCTGAGCAAGCTCTAGCGCGTCTGACGGCCCTGTGAAGGTCGGACGAAAACCGGCGAGCACCCTTGGATTCTCGACGATGTAGCGGACTGGGCCCGTCTCTCGCACCAAGCCGCCGAACACGGGGAGCAGCAAGCCATCCTGGCGGACATGGCTGAACAAGACATGCTCACCGTCCGGCGAGATGCGCATCTGCGCATTCCTCAGCAGTGTCACGGGGCCGGTCGGGATCTCCACAGGGACGGAAGTCGCGCTCTGACAGTCGAGCACGCTTGGGGTGCATTCGATGATGGCATGACGTTGGTCTCCACTCCCACTGCGGACCGCGAACCGCATTCCGTCGGTGGCCATTTGAGGTTGGCGCAGGTCCAAGGCCGGAGAGTCAAGATCCGCGCAAGTCAGGCATTGGAAATCACTTCCGTCCCTCGCGAGCGTTGCAACGTGGCGCCCCTCGAACCCCTCGATCACTGCGGTGGTGAAGAGCCGGCTTCCGTCCGCGGTGAAACCCGTGCTGTTCTGCTGAGAAGGGATCGTCACCCCTTGTGGAAGCTGCACCTCTACCACTTCAATCGACTCCGCGGTTGGTGTCCCCGTTGACTCGGTGCAGGCTGCAGCAAGGAGCGAAAGCGATAACACGCATGAAGCGCGCAGAAGAATTGTCATGGCGACCTCCGCGCGCATACTAGGCACGCACAGCCGACGTGTTCAATGACGTTGTTCCGATGCGCGTCACGACGCCGCTGCCAGCCGGACTATGCCCCCTTCGACAGGCGCATCGAAGTGCACATCGAGCTGCGGGAATGCGATGATAATCCCCTCACGTTTCAGCGCCAACCAGATTTCCTCGTTGAGTTGCGAAAGCCGGCGGCGCGCGAACCACGGGTCATCCATCCAGATCGCGACCTCGAAGTCCACCGAGCTGTTGCCGAAGCGAAGCATGAGCACTTGCGGTTCGTAGCGGGGGACGCCCGTGCTGTTGCGTTTGGCGACTTCCTCGAGGGTCTCGCGAACGAGCTGCATATCGGAGCCGTAGGTCACCCCTACTTCGGTACGGACTCGATAGGAAGCATCGTCGAGGGTGAAATTTCTGACCACTGACTGCACGAGCAGTGAGTTGGGCACGATCACGTCTTCGCCGTCCCGGGATCTGGCGATGGTCGCGCGGATTCCCAGGCGGAGCGCAATGCCGAACCCGACGAACAAGGCCACGTAGTGCAAGAGTTTGTTGGTGACCTCGACGACGCCTTCGTCAGCGACACCTCGTCGCATCATGCCGCGGCGGACCCCACGCTGAGCCAGAGAGGAGAGACCGAACGTCAATACGACGACCAAGCCTGCGACCAGCGCTAAGATGCCTCGCAATCTCGAAGAGGTCACGCTAATCTCGCTGCAGCCGAGGAGGCATCAATGGCTGTAGACGAGACTGTGGCGTACGCCATCGCGACTTGGGTTCGTTTCAACGAAGATGTCACCGATGTTCTGCTCCGCGCCCTCTCCGGGGCGTTTGCATTGGTGGCCGCGTCGGATGGCGAGCTCTCACGGTCCGAGGCTGACGGCTTCGTCGAGATGCTGCGGGGAAAGACGGACGTTTTCGCGGGCTTGGACTTCGAAGCGCTCGAACGCACCTTTCGGGACTTGGCCGACGCCTTGCTTGCGAACCCGGAAGATGGCCGGCAACGCGCGTTCGATTGCATCGCACGCGTTGCAGGCGACCCGGTGAGAAGCGAGCTCGTCCGAAGCGCGGCAGCAATCGCTGTTGCTGCCGATGGCCGCCTACGGGCGGCCGAAAACGCCACCTTGCAGGAGATCTCCAAGGCCCTGGGTCTAGCAAACGCCGGCTGACGTTCGCAATCATTGCCAGTCGTACGCTAGGCGCCGCCGGCGCCAGGGGGATCTTTCTCCGGCTCACCCCCGCGGTTGCCTTCATGGCCGCCTCCACCAAGCCAGCCCTTCGTTCGAAAGAACCACACGAGCCCGATCGCGGTAAGCCCCATCGCGCCGAGAGCGAAGAGATAGCCGAAGCGCCAACGGAGCTCCGGCATGTTCCAACGAGAAAGGTCACCGTCGAAGTTCATCCCATAAAGCCCAGCGATGAAGCCAAGCGGCATGAAAATCGTCGCGATGATGGTCAGAACCTTCATGACTTCGTTCATTCGCATGCTCACGTTGGAGAGATGCATATCCATGAGGCTCGAGGCGAGCTCGCGGTTCGTATCGAGCGCCTCGATCAGCTGTACCGTGTGGTCGTGACAGTCTCGGAGGAAAACGTGGGTATCGCTTTTGGAGTCACTGGCATCTGCTCGCGCCATGGCGCTCAAGACCTCACGGGTTGGGGCGACCGCGCGGCGCAAGACACGCAAATCGTGACGAACCGAGTGTACTTCCGCGACGACATTTTCGG
>CAMYMX010000050.1 GCA_947259605.1 uncultured Polyangiaceae bacterium
TGCTCGACTCGATCGAGCTCATTTTGAAGTCGTTTCATCACACGGCCCGCGTTCATGGACGCCCCGAACGCTCGGACGCCCACTGGCTTGCAGGAATTGGCACGCCGCTTCGCGTTCAGCTCAGCGAGATGGCGAGCTCTGACGAGGAGCTCGACGCGCTCCTCGAGACCTACCGGGAATACAATCTCGAGCATCACGATGCGATGGCGAAGCCATACCCGGGCATCATCGAGGTCGTGCGAACCCTGCACCGAAAAGAGGCAAAGCTCGCTTTGGTGACGAGCAAGCTCAGCCGGGGAGCAACTCGAGGGCTGCGACTCCTCGGCCTCGAAGCGGAGTTTTCCGTTCGTGTCTGTGCAGACGACGTCGTCCAAGGGAAGCCGCACCCCGAACCGGTCCTCAAGGCCCTGTCGGCGCTCGATGCGTTGCCGTCGGACGCGATCTTCATTGGCGACTCCGATCACGACATTCAGGCCGGCCGACGGGCGGGGGTCGAGACCGCCGCGGTGAGCTGGGGCCCTTTCGCACGAGAGGCCTTGGAAGCCGCTGGCCCAAGCCACTGGATCGAGAGCCCGGAGGAGCTACTCAGGCTCTGACCGATTCGTCAAGCCGAGGGCGGCTCTCGGTAACATCTGCTGCTAGGCTCGCGTCGACTCATGATCAACCCTAGTGCTCAGCCCTCCTCCACCGTCGTTCCCGCATCGGCGCTCTCGCGAGATGAGCGTATCCAGCAGCTCCGTGCGCTCATGGGGAAAGCCGATCCGTCGGTCGCGCAGCTCACCGTTGGAATCCGAGAGGTCACTACCCGCCACTACGACCTGTTCGTGATGCCACTGATTCGCCAGCATTGGCCGGCGATGCTCCGCGGCCCGTTCGCGGTCAAAATGCGCCTGGCCGCCTGCGACCTCTACGCGTCGGCGCCGTACACGGTGCTGTTCTGCGCGCCGAAGAGGCCCGCTTCGGTGGCTCTCATCACCGGGATCGGGAATCGACTGCCCTTGCCCAACGGGGTGCTCGCTCTCGGGGCACGCGCGGCGCTCAACGTGCTCGGTCGCGTGGCTCTGGCCGACCAGCACCGTCGAATCATTCTGATCGCAGCCTTCATCGCGGTGGTCGACCATGCGTTCGACCACTGCATGGAGGACCCGCCTGAGGAACGAGGCCGCAAGCTCCACGCGCTCCTCGATGGCGACTGGGAACCGGACACCCCCGAGCTCCGGCTGACCCGCGCTCTGCAGGTCGAGATGGAACGGGGGTTGACGGCCCGGGAGCGCGTGCCCTTCGAGCATGCGGTCGAGCGACTCAAGGACTGGGTCGATTCCGAGGTGGCTGGGATGACCGGAGTGAGCGACGCGACGGGGCTCGGCCATCGGCTGGCGGGCATTCAAGGGACGATCGACGGCCTGCTGTTTCCGGTCCACCACTACGCGGGCGAAGGGGCGCGTCCATGGATGTACGAGGTGTCGCTGTTCGTGCAGATGATCGACGACTACCTCGACATCGAGACCGACCTCGAGGACGGGAGATTGACTCCGGTCATCACTGGCCAATGGACGTACGAGGACATTGGTCGGACTTGGGGCGAAACGGTGCGTGGCATCGAGGCGCTCACGCGGGCAGGCGGGCACACTGCCCCGCACTACGTTCGGTTCATCCGCGAAGCGTATGTGTTGATGCTTGGTGAGGTGCTCGAAGGGATGGCGTCGGGCCTTGCCGACTAGCGGTTCACGAATTGGGACACACGTTCCGCTCGCACCTGCCGTGTTCGTCACCGGAAAGGGTGGCGTTGGCAAGACCACGGTGGCGGCGGGGCTCGCGCTTGCGGCTGCGGAGGCCGAAGGCGAGGCGGTCTACGTCGAGTTTGGAGACGGCGCGGGAGCGCGGCGGGTGCTCCGCGATCGGCCGAGCGGCCTGGAGCACGTCGTACTCGACCCAAGTCGCGCGGTGGCGAAAGCCGCCGCGCCCGTGTTTGGTTCGGCCACGCTCGCGAAGCTCGCGCTCGACAACTTTGCGATGCGGCCCTTGATTCGCGCTGCCCCCGCGGTTCGGGAGCTCGGCGTTTTGGAGCTCGCGCGCCAGGTCGTCGCCGATCATCCAGGAAAGCGCGTCGTCTTCGACATGCCTGCGACCGGGCACAGCGTGGCGTGGCTCAAAGTCGCTCGGCAGGGTCGCGAGCTGACCGGCCGTGGGCCCGTTCATGACCTCTGCGCCAAGCTCGAAGCCGAGCTAATTTCACCCGGGCGCGCTTCCATCGTCGTCGTGACGCTTCCCGAGCGTCTCGTGCTCTGGGAAACCCTGACGCTCTGCGAGACGGTCGAAAAAGAGGTGGGGCTCTCCGTCGATCGGTTGGTGGTCAATCGCGTGCCGCATGCGCCTCCGGAAAACGCGCTCGCCGATGCTGTCGCCATGTCGAAATCCGAAGGCGCCGTGGGCGACGCGGCCGAGAATCTTGCGGAGCTGCTCTCGATCCGCGATGCGGTGCGGAAGCAAGTCATGGAAGCGCTAGACGAGACGGTGCACCGGTACGGCGAGGAAAAGGGTGGTGACAGTGGGCTGACCTTGCTTCCGTTCGCATCCACCGACCCGACCGCTCGAACGGTTGCCGAGTGGCTGCGGAGCGCAGGGGCGGCATGAAGCATCCGGTCGTCATCGTTTGCGCCGGCGGCGGCGGTGTCGGGAAGACCACCGCGTCGGCGGCTTTTGCCCTGGCCCTGGCCAAGAGCGGTCACCGGGCCTTGATTGTCAGCATCGACCCGGCTCGCCGACTTGCTGATGCGATGGGCGTCGAGCTCGGGACACAGGCCCGGGAGCTTTCGCTCGATTCTGGCAGCGGTCAGCTCTTTGGGCTCATGCCCGACCCCGAGGATGCGCTGCGCAACTTCGTCGAGTTTCTGTTCGCGGAGGAACCCGAGGCCCTCGCGCGGCTACTCGACAATCGCCTCTACCGCGTGCTCGAAGCCGCGGTCCCTGGAATCCACGAGGTTGCGACGATAAGCCTGACTTGGCGCGCTATCATCGAGCATGAAGTCGATGCCGTCGTGATCGACACGGCGCCCTCTCGTAACGCCGTCGACTTCATCACCTACCCGAAGCGCTTGGCGAAGCTTCTCGGCGGCCGCGCGGTTGGTTGGATGGCCGCGATCGGGAAGCGAACGAGCGTTGCGCCGCAAGAGGACAAGATGGGCCGGGTCGAGCAACTCCTGGTCCGGGCATTGGGGCCCGTTGCTCGAGACGTGGCTGGCCTGTTTTCCGAGATGGCGCGCGTTCGCAAACGGTTCATCCTGCTCAATGAGCACACGAGCGACCTGCTGCTTCGACCGGAGACGCGGTACTACCCGGTTGCCTCTCCAACCGCTGCTGCCAGCGACGATGTCGACTACCTGATCAAAAAGCTTGGTAAGCTCGACGTTACTCCACGAGCCTTGATCCTCAATTCCGCATTCGTGCCAGAGCGCGATTGGATTCAGGTGCTCGAGGCTTCAGACGAGACGACCCCGGCTATCGACGACGTGCTGTCGGCGCTCAACGACGAACGCGAGACGCGCAACCGTGCCGCTTCCCGCATCACGGACGCGTTCTCGAGACGGTATCCGAGCCTGCCCCAGCTTCGGTTGCCCTTCCTCGAGTCCGTCGAGCCACGGAGCATCGTTCACACGCTGTCGAAGAGCTTCGATATCGCTGCGTTGCTCGAGCGTTAGCCCGAGGACCCGCTACCAGGCTTGGTCCCGGGCCCATGCCTTGAGCCTGACCATGCCTTCTTCGTAGCTGACCGCGGGGTCGTAGCCGAGGTCCCGGCGGGCCGCGGAGATGTCGTACCAATGTGACGTCGAGAGTTGGCTCACCAGAAAACGGGTCACCGGCGGCTCGGACTGCAGCTTGAACGTGTTCCATATGGCCTCGGTCAGGGCGGCGGCGGCGCGGGCAAGGGGGGCCGGAATGGTTCGCGTGACGGGCGGCAGGCCGGCCGCGTCGAGCATGTCGTTGATGAACGTCGGGCCTTCGAGCGGCTCGCCCTGCGTGATGAAGTAGGCTTTGCCCGCGACCGGAGAACCCGGTGCGAGTCGATCGAAGGCCGACAGATGCGCTGCGACCGCGTTGTCGATATAGGTCGTGTCGATCCGCTGCGGCCGCCCGACCATTCGCAGACGCCCGGCTTTGGCGCGGGCGACCAGCCGTGGCAGCGCCGAGCTATCCCCAGGGCCCCAGACTAGGTGGGGTCGAATCGCAACGGTCGCCAGCGTGTCGCTGTTGGCGGCCAAGACCTCTTGTTCGGCAAGCGCCTTGGTTGCCGGGTAGTGCGCTTCGAAGTCAGAGGGATAGGGCGCAGATTCATCGACACCCGACACAGCGTCTCCCGAGTGGACGACGCTCGGCGTACTCGTGTAGACGAGCTTCGGGACGCGATGCTGCCCGCACGCGTCGATGACGTGGCGGGTGCCAAGCGTGTTCACGGCGAAGAACGTTTCGTAGGGGCCCCACAGGTCGATGTGCGCTGCGTTGTGAAAGACCCCGTCGCAGCCCTCGACGGCCGCGGCCACGACATCGTGGTCGCGAATATCGCCCCGCCGAAGGTCTACGCCCCATTCGCGAAGAAAAGGATAGTCGCCGCGACAGAGCACGCGCACGCGCTCACCCCGATCGAGCAGCGCCCGGACGATCGAACGGCCGATGAAGCCTCCGCCTCCGGTGACGAGGCTCGTCATGCGAAACCTTTGGCCTCGACCCACTTCGCGAGCTTTTCGCGCCCGATTTTCGCGTTGTGCCGGATGTCGACCGGGAAGCCCGGGTGTCGGACGAAGCGCGATATGCGATTCGCCTGCGGATGAGCCTGCGCGATGCCGCGCAGCTGCCGTTCGATCTCCGGCCAGTCACGTGCGTCGTGTCCAGGCTCGAGCTCGACGCACAGCGTCGGCAGGCCTCGGGGACCGACGAGCGCCGAGCGATACACGGCCGGGTGAGCATCGAAGATCTTTTCGCATGGGACGGTGAACATCGTCGTACCGTCGACGAGCACGCGGTGGCTCTTGCGCCCGCAGAACCAAAGGCGCCCTTCGCGATCGCGCCAACCGACGTCGCCCATCCGGTGCCACACGAACTCGCCGTCTCGGATCTTCGAAAGCGCGGTATTGTGTTCGTCTCCGAAGTACGACTCGGTCACCATTGGGCCGCGAACCACGATTTCGCCGATCTCCCCATCTTCGATTTCGAGATCATCCGAGAAGGTTGGGATCGCATTGTCGCTGATGCGAATCACCTTCACGTCGATGTCGGGGACCGGGAGACCCACGCAGACACCGGCCCCCTTTTCCGTTTCGGCCCAGGTCGTCGCGACGATCTCGCGTCCTGGCAGGCAGGCCACTGGAAGCGACTCGGTGGCGCCGTAGGGCGGAAACACATCGCCGTCGTCGGGCAACATGTCATGCCAACGGGCGAGCGTTTGCCCGGGCATCGGTGCGCCGGCCGCGATCACACGCCGGAGGCTCGGCAGCTTGATCCCGTGCTCCTCACCGTATCGACCGACCGTATTGAGTAGCGCGGGCGAGCCGAACATGGTCGTTACCCCGAAACGCCGAATGGGCTCGATGATGTTGCGCGGCTCGACGCTGGCAGGCCGGCTCGGGTCCATGTCGGGGATGACCGTCGTCATGCCGAGCGCGGGATCAAAGAGCGCGAAGAGCGGAAACGTGGGCAGGTCGATCTCGCCCGGCTCGATCGAAAACATTTCTCGAATCGCCTTCACTTGCGCGAGGAAGTGCCTGTGCCGATAGACGACGCCTTTGGGCGGCCCAGTGCTTCCTGAGGTGAACAGGACAGCCGCCACTTCGTCGCCTCCGGTCGGCACGGACCTGTCGCCCAGGGCGAGCCGCTTCGCTCCGAGCGCTTCGACCTGGGCGAGCGTGTGCTTCGCCAAGCCCCAGCCGCCAACGGTAATCGTTCGCTCCACCGTCGCCCGGCCCCATCCAAGGGCGATGCGTGCCGCGTGCGCGACTGGAATCCCGACGAATGCGCTGGGCTGCGCGCGCGCTAGGCACTTGCTCAGCCCTTTGATGCCCAGACCGGGGTCGATCATCACCGGCACGACGCCGGCCTTGAACATTCCAAAGGTGAGGGCGAAGAGCTCGGGGCTCGGCCGCACCATCAGCGCGGCGCGATGGCCGCGTTCGATGCCAACGGCGTGAAGGCCGGCGGCGATTCGACTGCTGCGTTCGTCGAGCTCCCGGTACGAGAACCTGGTGTAGATGATGTCGTCCCCGGCGTCGCGGCGCTTCGTCGGGAAGTAGATGGCCGTCGTGTCGGGCTGCGTCGCGGCCATCTGCGGCAGCACGTCGGCCACCGTCGAAAGCTCTGGACTCATTCGGCGACTCCCAAGAACCTGCGCACGAGTTGCTCGATCTCCGCGGGCGCGTCCTCGAGGACATAGTGACCGCAGTCGGGAAACTGATGAAACTCCGCATTAGGAAGGGCGCTCTTCCAAACCCTCAAAAAATGGTCGTCGAAGACGAAGTCGCGGTCGCCCCAGCAGATCAGCACGGGCCGGTCGTTGAACTGATGGAGGTGCTCGCCCACCTCGCGAACCAGCGAAAAGCTTGGGTCACTTTCTTTCAGGGGGATGTCCTGCACGAAGCGGAGCACCGCACGGCGATGATCCCAGCTGTCGTACGGCGCACAGAGGCCGTCACGCACCGCTTTGGGAAGCCTGACGCGGGTGACGGCCAGCCTCGTCGCGCCCCGGGCGAACGCGTTGAATCCACGCACCAAGAGCGCGCCCGCCCTGGTGTCACGCGCCAACCAAAGCGAAGCGGGCAGGCGCTTGGTCGACGGCATCGGAAACGCCGCGGTGTTCAGGACGACCAAGCGTGCGACGAGATCGGGGTGCCGGTGGGCCCAGCCCATTCCGATCATGCCGCCCCAGTCGTGGACTGCAAGCGTGATGTCTTGGAGGCCGAGCTGCTGGACCAGCGCTTCGATGTCCTCGACCCGCTGCGCGAGTCGGTAGGAGTAGGTGTCGTCGCCTGGCTTGTCGGACTTTCCGCAGCCGATGTGATCGGGCGCGATCATGCGATGAGTCGGGCTCAGCGCCGAAATCAATCGTCGCCAGTAGAACGACCACGTCGGGTTGCCGTGAAGCATCAGGACCACCGGCGCGTCGCGCGGGCCCTCATCGACGTAGTGCATCCGATGACCGGACGGCAAGGTCAGCCAGTGAGGCTCAAACGGATAGAGCTCGTTGGAGACCTTCACGGGCGGCTTACCAGATGATTTCGGACATGCTGCAGTTGAGCCCAGAACCGATGCCCATCAGCGCCACCCGGTCGCCGGGCTGAATGCGCCCCGCCTCCGCTGCCTTTGAAAGCACCATCGGAACCGCCGCGGGCCCGACGTTGCCGAGCTCGACGTAGGCATGCATGAACTTATCGGTCGGAAGCTCGAGCGCCTCTGCGAGTTTGTCGGTATTCGCCCGACTCACCTGATGCAAGATGTATTCGGCCACGACGTCTGGGTTCCAGCCGAGCTCGCGCTTTGCCATCGCGTAGGTCTGCTTTGCAAGTGTGACTCCTGCGATGAGCAGCTCTTTGCTCTTGGTCTGCATCTGGTCGACCTGCCCGCGGCAGAGCTGATGGTGCTCGGTTGCCGCCGACGTCACGCCGCCGACGAAGCGGTGACCATCGCTCACCAGATCACTTCGCCCTAGCACCATCGCCGCGCCCCCCGACCCAAGGGTGAGCGTCGCAAAGTTCTCGCGAAAAGTCGCATCATCGAGATGCGGATCGTTGAGTCGAGCGATGGTGCTCTCGACGACGAACCGGCTGTTCTCGCCGTCGACCACCAGTCCGTACTCGATTTGGCCTCGCTCGATCATGTTCCCGACGATGTCCATCGCATTGAGAAAGCCGAGGCAGGCGTTGCCGAGGTCGAAGTTCATGCAGTCAGGGCCCAGGCCGAGGTTGCTGTGGACGATGCACGACGTCGACGGCTCGATGTAGTCACGGCATACGGAGGTATTGATCACGATGCCCAAACGACTGCGGTCGATGCCGGCCTGCTCAATCGCGAGCTCTCCCGCCGCCGTTGCCGCGTGCGAAGGTTGGAACTCGACCCCCCACATCCTGCGCGCGCGGATCCCGGTGACGCCTTCGAGGAAACCAGGCTGGAGGCCGAGCCGGCGCATGGGTTCCGCAAGCTTCTTTTCGAGCTCCTCGGACGTGACGCGGTCGGCGCCATCGACGTAGGCGACGCTCGAAATGGAGACCTGGTCGAAACGCACGGGGCGACCCTAGTCCGGGCTCGGGGGTGCGACAAGCCCCGGCCCCCGAAGACGCCGTACGTCGAGATCGTGGAGGAACGCGCCCACCGACGAGTCCACTTACGTGTTCGCTCATCTTGAGGTATTCATGCGGCAGACAGGAAGATGAGAAGAACACTCCTTGGCGTCGCGGTCGTGCTGTTGCTTTGTGTAGCAGCGCTCGGCTATTTCCTCCTTCGGCCGCTCTCCCACGTGCCGGTTCCGGCTGACTTCCAATGTTATGACCTCGGGCAGGGGGCGTACGTGCCTCTCGACGCACCGACCCAGGCCTTCGGTGTCGGCCTCTCGTATGCGGGCCACATCGAAGAGACGGCGTCGTCGTTCGATCCGGACGCGGCGCCGCCCGTTTTCGTGAAGAGTCGCAGTAGCTTGGTGAGGTCGGGCGCCCAGGTGCCGTTCCCGACTCCAGAGGTCTTGATCGAGAGCGCTGATGCATTCGAGCTCGGGCTCGGAGAGACCCTTCGCAGCGACTTCCCCGACCTCGCGCCGTTGCTCGACTACGAAGTCGAGATGGGGCTCGTCTTGCTCGAAGACATCGACCCGTCACGGCTCGACGATCCTAGTTTCGCGCCGCGTCTCGGATTCTTCATCGCCAACGACCTTTCGGCGCGATCGATTGGCATCCTCGGTGAGGGACGACCGAATCGTCACGCGTACTGGGGCCTATCGAAGAGCTTCCCCGGCTTCATGCCGGTCGCCGACAAGGCCTGGGTGCCAGAGAACGCCGCGCCGAACGGGATCCCCTGTGTCGAGATAGAAAGTCTCGTCAACGGTGAAGTTCGCCAACACCAGTCGACCGCAGATCTAATCTACACTCCGGTTCAGATGCTGCGCTTCATTGACGCCAAGTTTCCCGAAGTGCCGCTCTCGAAGGGCACGCTCGTGCTGATGGGCACTCCGGGAGGGGTTGCGATGAGCACGCCTCGCTGGCTCGTGCGCTTGGGCAACCTCGTCGGCATGAGCCGCTTTCGCAAGCTCGCAACCAAGCTCGACGGCGACACGTCACGCTTTCTCGAGGTCGACGATGAAGTGACGGTGCGTGGCCAAGGTCTCGGCAAGGTCAGCGTGACCATTGCAGCCAAAAGCGCGGATGCGCCCTAGTTTGGCCTAAACGCGGTCGCGTTCCGGGATGTCGGCGATCTTGATGACCCGCATCTCGGGGAGGAGGTCTGTTTCGGCAAGCAACGTTCGGAGGACGATCTGGCCGCGCGGCCGGCCCTCGGTGCTGATCCAATTCTCGACGCCCGGATTCTCGCCGCAGGCGTAGATCCGAAAGGAGCCGTCATCGTCGTACACCGTCTGGCGATTGTTGAGCGCCACCGGATGGTGCCGATAGTCTCCCGATTGAAGGTAGTGGTCGAAGACCTGACACGACCAGTACCGGCACGGGACGTCTTTGCCTTCGATGACAATCGCCTCGTCCTCGGCGAGCTTGAACGAAACGCCCGAGTAGCCGATGCCCGGGCCGGGCAGATTGTTGGCGACCACCTTGGGGTCGATCATCTCGAAAACTTCGTCGGGCGTGTACTCTTCGTTCTCTCCTTCTTCGACGGCGAGCTTCCCATCGGCGCCGATTCTAGTTGGCGTCGAGTGCGCGTCACCCTCGTACTCGATCATGCTCATGCCCACGATGGCCGACACGCCCAAGCCCGCGTCGACGGTGTCGTGCATGAATGCGATGAGCCGGTCGAGCCCCGCGGAGAGCTCGCCAACGGAGTACTCGCTTGGAGGGGTCACCTCGTCGCGGCATTGGATCTTCATGATCGCAGGGCGGTACTTGCCCTGGTCGACCTCGATCACGCACTCGGGGAAATACTGTCGGGTCATGATGAAGGGCTCGTTGCCCTGAAGCTCCAGCCAGTTCTTAGCGCCATCGGGACGCTTTGCGCTGATGTCAATCGTTGCATGCTCAACGTCGCCGTCTCGTTCGAAGGCGATGTCTTTGTCGATCAAGAAGCTCACCATCGAACGCATGCCTTCGTCATCGCTTGCATAGACGACGATCGAGAAAAAGATGTCGTCGCCCCGCCGAAGCGTAAACTCGTAAGAGAGCGATTCGTCGAGCTTGGCGTCGTGGTAGAGCGTGTCGGGGCCGTCGCCGACGAAGCTCCGAAGCGGGGTGAACGCGCGCGCCAGCACTGGATGAGCGCGATCGGCCTCCATTTCGAGCTCCTGGCCGGCGGCGACGAGTGAGGCCAAGTAGCGAAAACCGTCTGCTCGTTCGCGTGGGCTGCGCGCGCCGATGGGGCCGACGATTTTGTCGCCGACTTCCTTGAGCTGATCGGCAAAGCGATTCCATGCGGCTTGGCTTGGGGTGATTGCGTCGGTCATAGTTCTTGTTCCGATAGCGCGCTCGGCGACTCGCCGCCAACCTCGATGGCATCTTGTTGGCGCGGGCGTTTACGCTGAGAGTATGGAACATCAGCGCATTCACACGGTGGAGCTGGGCAAGTGGCCCGCGGGCCGATGGGTGGGCGGCGGCAGCAACTTCAGCGACGAGGCGCGCAGGCTCCAGAACCTCTACATGGTGGCTCACTTCAAGCGCTATCTCCTCCAGCAAACCGGCTACGACCAGCTTCTAACGGCGAGCCATGCGGCGGATAACGAGCCCGCTATTGCGTTCGTGGCAAAGTAGCCGCGCGCCACAAATCGCAATAGCCTGGGCCGCGAGTCGACTGTAGTTGGGGACCCACGGTGAGATACCAGTCTTCGTTGGATGGAGTTCGCGCGATCTCGGTGCTGATCGTGATGGCGTATCACTTCGACCTCAACACGTGGGGGCATCTCGGGGTGACGATTTTCTTCGTGCTCTCGGGATTTCTGATTACGTCGATTCTGATCGAGCAGCGTCACCAGAAGCTCGGTCACTACCTCGCGGTGTTTTATCAACGTAGGTCGCTTCGCATCTTTCCGCTCTACTACGCGTACGTCTTGGCGCTGGGCCTTGCCTTTCTCTTCGTTGGGCGGCCGCTCGGATTTGATACGAACTGGCCCTACCTCATCACGTACACCACCAACTTCGCGCCGCTCGACCCAAATTGGTTCACGAGCGCTTTCTATGGACACCTCTGGTCGCTTGGGGTCGAGGAGCAGTTGTATTTGCTCTGGCCTTTCTTGATCTACTTTTTGAGCCCGAAAGGGTCGAAGGTGCTCATGGTCGCGCTGCTCGTCACCTGCCCTTTGATTCGCATGGTGATGTACGCGGTTCTTTCGGATGTGGCGCCGGCGGTCGAGGCCGTCGGCTCGGCAGGCGCGATTCGGGCAGAAGAAGTCCTCGACGGTTTGCCCGTCAGTTGTTGGGATGCCTTTGCAGCGGGCGCGCTGACGATTGGCTTCGGTGGATACCTGCTCTCGGAGCAGGGCGCCGGGCTCAGCTTCGCTCCGGGCGAGCTCCTACACGCGGTGATGCACGAGCGCCTCGTCGGCTACACCCTTCGCAACTTCTGGATCGTGGGCTTCTTGATTGCAGCGCTCGAATGGGAGCCCTTGCGCAGGCTCTTGTCGCTACCCCGATGGTGCTCACCGGGAAGATCTCTTACGGCATGTACATCTTTCACTGGCCGATCATGGTCCCGTTTCGCCGTTTGTTTTCGTATGAGCCTCTCTCCATTCGCGGAGGACTGTTGTTCATCCTTTACAGCGCCATCGTGGTCGCCGTGTCGTACGCGAGCTATCGATGGTTCGAGTCCTGGTTCCTGCAGCGGAAACGACCGTACGCGAAGCCGGAGCTACCGCCCGAACGGGTGAATTGAATAGCGGCCGTTGCGGCAGCGTATGAATGCGGCCATAAGGGCGCGGCCTCGGATTCGAGGCGCTGGAATGAAAGAGGAGAATCGATGCTAAAAGAATTCAAGGACTTTGCGCTCAAGGGCAATGTGATGGACATGGCCGTCGGCATCATCATTGGTGCGGCCTTCGGTAAGATCATT
>CAMYMX010000051.1 GCA_947259605.1 uncultured Polyangiaceae bacterium
TAGTCGAGCGCTAGCCGACAAGGGCCGTGCGGTTCGTATCCCCGTGCACATGCTCGACACGTACAACCGCGTTGCGCGTGCCACGCAGGCCATTGCGACTCGCACCGGCAAGGAGCCGACGCCCGAAGAGCTCGAGAAGGAGACCGGCATCGCTGCCGAGAAGCTCGAGAAGATCAAGGGCTACTGGGCCGAAACGCCGTTCTCCCTCGACCGCCCGGTCAACGACGAGGACGGCCGCAAGTTCATCGACTTCCTCGAGGAAGAGAACGTGCCAACGCCGTACGAGCAGCTCGTCTCCCGCAAGTGGAGCGACGAGGTGCGCAGGCTCCTCGACACGCTGACCCCCATGGAGGCCCGCATTCTTCGCTGGCGCTTTGGTCTCGACGACGAGGACGAGCTGACGCTGAAAGAAATCGGCGACAAGTACAACCTGTCCCGCGAACGAATCCGGCAGCTGCAAGAGCAGGCGCTGGGGAAGATCCGGCGACAGATCAAGGAGTGAGCTAGGGGCTCGAGAGAGAGACGCCGGTGGTGAGAGCTACCGGCGTTTTTTATTACGCTGCCCGCCCACCCCCACCCGTAGTCCTCCCTGCCGCGGCATTTGCTTCGCTCTGCCTTGGCGGCGCGTTGCGCCGGGCTTCGCCCTGCGGGCTCGCGCTGCCGCCTGCCGTTCGGGGACGTGGTTGCTCCTGTCTCCGTGTGGAGGGGCGCGGGAAAAACCCGTCATGGGGTGGAGTCGACGTAACGAGTGACAATCGGCAAGACAGCAACCACCTCCGATTGGCGCGAGTTCCGAGGCTCGGCTTGCGTGGTCCAGGCCCCCAAGTGCTTCCGACCACATCTGCAAGCCGAGCCGTTCGATGGAACCCCGTGTCGGGTTTTTTCCGCGCCCCGGTACGCCCGCGAGCTCCGAGGGGCGGCTTGCGTGGCCTCAGGCCCCAAGCCCCTCCGGCCACCTTTGCAAGCCGCCCCGTTCGACGCTGCCCCGTGTGGCGCCTTTTTCCGCGCCCCCTACCGCAACTGCGTCAGCACGAACGCGTAGT
This sequence comes from uncultured Polyangiaceae bacterium, assembly GCA_947259605.1. Taxonomy (GTDB): domain Bacteria; phylum Myxococcota_A; class Polyangia; order Polyangiales; family Houyiibacteriaceae; genus SG8-38. The sequence continues at coordinate 1,044 of CAMYMX010000051.1, forward strand.
CCAACGCCGTTTCCTTCAAGTAATCGTACCGCCCCGAGGCCCCGCCGTGCCCCGCGTCCATGTTGATCTTGAACAAAAGTAGATTCTCGTTGGTCTTGTGCGCCCTCAGCTTCGCCACGTACTTCGCCGGCTCCCAGTACATCACCTGGCTGTCATTGAGCGACGTGCGGACCAGCATCTTCGGGTAGCGCTGCGCCACGATGTTCGTGTAGGGGCAGTACGCCTTGATTCGGAAGTAGGCGTCGCGCTCGTTTGGGTTTCCCCACTCCTCGTACTCACCGACGGTCAGTGGAAGGCTATCGTCTAGCATCGTGTTGAGGACGTCGACGAATGGGACGAGAGAGACGACGGCGCGGAACAGGTCCGGGCGCAGGTTGCTGACCGCGCCCATGAGCAAGCCGCCGGCGCTGCCGCCCTGAATCGCCAGTCGGTCGCTGCTCGTGTAGCCTTTCAAAATGAGGTGCTCAGCGACCGCGATGAAGTCGGTGAAGGTATTCATCTTGTGCTCCATGCGGCCCTCGTCATGCCAAGGTTTCCCGAGCTCGCCCCCGCCGCGGATGTGCGCGATGGCGACGGTGACACCCCGTTCGAGCAGGCTCACGCGGGAATGCGAAAAGCCGGTCGGATAGGGGTAACCGTAGGAGCCGTAACCTGCGAGCAGCATCGAGGACGACCCGTCTCTTGGCGTGCCCTTTTTGTAGACGACCGACATTGGGACCTGCGTACCGTCCTGTGCAGTCGCCCAGAGTCGCTCCGATTCGTATGCCGCGGGGTCATAGCCGCCCAGCACTTCGAGCTGCTTCACCAAGGCCCGGCGCTTCGATGAAACGTCGTAGTCAAACACCGAATCCGGCGTCGTCAGCGACTCGTAGCGGAAGCGATAGGCGCTTGTGGAGAACTCCTCGTTCTTGCCCGGATACACCGCGTACACGGGCTCTTCCATCCCGATGCGATAGGAGGAATCACCGTCGAATCGCGAAATGCGAATGTACGGAAGCCCCGTTTCACGCTCGAGCAGCACATAGAAGCGCTCGAAGAGGTCCAGCCCCTCGACCATCACGCCAGGGCGATGAGGGACGAGCTCTTCCCACGATGACTGACCCGGGCTGTCGACCGGCGCTCGGACGACACGAAAGTTTCGACCGCGATCATTCGTTCGAATCAGGAAGTCGCCGCCTCGGTGCGCAACGTCGTACTCATGGTCTTGCTTGCGCTCCGCGACCATCCGCCATCCGCCCCTTGGATCGGACGCCCGCAGGAACTGAATTTCACTCGTGGTGTGGCTGAACGCACCACGAAAGACGTAGTGACCGCTCCGCGAACGCCAGACCGCAACCCGGAATCTCTCGTCGTCTTCCTGGTACAGAAGCGCATCGACGTCCGTCGAGCCGAGCCGGTGGCGCAGCACCCGGTGCGCCCGCTTTGCCTCGTCGTCGACAGTGTAGAAAAACGTCTGGCTGTCGCTTGCCCACGCGACCGACTTCACCTTTTCGATCCGCTCCGGGAGCATTTCTCCCGAGCGCAGATCCTTGATCTGCAGCGTGTAGTCGCGGAAGCCTGTCTCATCGAGGGAGAAGGCGAGGTAGCGGCCGTCCGGCGACACTTCGTACGCACCAAGCCCGAGGAAAGGACGACCCTCGGCGAGCGCGTTCATGTCCAGGAGAACCTCCTCGCTCTCCGGCTTGCCGGGCGCACGCCTGCAATAGGTCCGGTACTGCTTTCCCTCCTGGGTGCGGTGGTAGTACTCGAACGCGCCCTTACGATACGGCGCGCTCTGGTCGGTCTCCTGAATCCGGCCGACGATCTCGTCGTAGAGCGTTTTCTGAAGCTCGGCGGTCGGCGCCAACTGCGCATCGGCATACGCGTTTTCGGCCTCGAGATACGCGGTCACTTCCGCCGCGCCTTTCTCGCGAAGCCAGAAATAGTCGTCCACACGCGTATCGCCGTGCAGCGTGACGGCGTGAGGCTTCTTGGCGGCGACGGGTGGAGACATGGGAGCCGGTTGAGTAGCAGTCAAGGGTTTGGACGCCGCGGCACAGCCGCAAAGGAGGAGAAGAAAGATCCGGAACATGAGAGGAGGGTCTAGCAGGGAACACCCCCCATAAGACAGCAGGCGGCAGCGCGAGCCCGAAGGGCGAAGCCCGGCGCAAAGCGCCGGCAAGGCAGAGCAAAGCGAGTGCCGCGCCAGGGAGGATTACGGGTGGGGGTGGGCGGGCGGTGTAATTAAACCCGACCAGGCAACAAGCCCACCGACCACACCTCCCACCACACCCGCGGCAACCTCACTCCTTCTTGTCCGGCTGCACGGCGTAGTCTGCCAGCGCTCTCACGATGTCATCCGCGAGTTGTCTCGCCTCCCCCTGCCTTCCCGCGATCCCGTTTGCGAGAAAGCTAAAAGCGACTGAATGGCCGGGCTCTCCGAGGACATAGCCCGACAACGCAATGACGTCCCTGAGCGTGCCGGTTTTCGCTCGCACCATGCGCGGGCGCGGTAGGTCTTCGAGGCGGGACTGCAGCGTTCCATCGGAGCCAGCCACGGCGAGGTGCGCTACGTACTCGGGGCCGATCGCGGGGTCCCGGTAGGCCGCGACCAAGGTCTGGGTCAGGTGCTGGGGTGCAACCTGGTTTCCGTCGAACAGCCCCGAGCCGTTGATCATCACCAGGCTCGTCGTATCGATGCCCATCTTGCCGAGCTCTTCGCGGACCACGGCCACCCCGCGCGCGGAGGTGCCCGGCGTTTCGGCTTCTGCGCCGATCACCTTCAGCAACATCTCGGCCGTGAAGTTGTCGCTCCACTTGCCCACCGAATAGAGCACCTTGCTGAGCGGAGGCGACTGCACCTCGCCAAGCAGAGGCTTTCGTTCCGCCATTGCGCTGTGCTCGACGGACATGGCGCCCTCGATGCCGGCCCTTCGCAGCGCCCGAACCAAGAGGCTCGCAGCGTACGCACGGGGAGCAGGGACGCGGCGTCGGTAGTACATCGTGCGCGCTCGCGCGGGGATTGCGCCCTCGACGCGAACGGCGAGATGTCCATCTTCGGTGACCTCGTGGTCGATGCGCGGGGAGGGTGGGCCTGCTGCGGTGGTCACCGTCCGGTTGTCGATCTGCACGTAGTCCTCCGCGAGCACACGGACGCGCGCCGGCCGATCGACCTTCGGCCCGGGGGCGATGTGCACGATGTAGCTGTTACGGTTGACGGCAAACGCGGAGATCGCCGCGCGGAACGAAGAGGCCTCCTTGGGCTGCTGGTCGAACGCCGGCGGAAGGATTCGGTCATCGAAATAGCCGTCGTCGATGACGATGCGATCGACCGCGTCCACGCCCCGCAGGTGCACGTTCTCTGCCAGCACGGCCAGCATGGCATAGCCGAGGGTCGGGTCTCCCGACGGCCGGACCACCAAGCGGTCCACCCGGCCGTCAACGATGCTGCCCTCCACCCGGGTTGCCATTTGGAAGCTCGGGCTCAAACGCCAAAGGGCGGCGGCCGAGGTCAGGAGCTTCTGGTTCGACGCCGGATTCCGAGGGCGTTCGGCTCGATTGCGGTAGAGTTCCTCTCCATCGTGCAGCCGAACGACATGAATCCCAATTCCATCGCCGAGCGCAGCTTGCCGAACGAGGCTCGCGATCGTCTGCGCAATCGGCTCAGGCCCCTTGGCGCGCGCACCGGGGCTCACGACCAAAAGGCCGAGTATCGCAAGACTCAGGAGCGCTCGATGCGCCATCGGCTGCACCCTAGCAGCGCCTTCGCGCTGCTCCTAGTGATCGGCCTCGGCTGCAGTCGGCCGGCCGAGCCAGACTTGGACGCCTTGGTCGTCATGCTCCCTCGGGACGCCGAGCAACTCGACCCGCGCTTCGTCGGCGACCCGTACGGCCTTCGCATCTCGCGTCTGCTTTTCGGCTCGCTGGTGACGATCGATCCGCGAACGCTGGAAGTGATCCCCGATCTCGCCGAGTCGGTGGAGGCCTTGAGCCCGACACAATTCCAAGTACGTCTCCGCGAAGGCCTGCGCTTCAGCGACGGCAGCCCGCTCGACGCCCGGGACGTCGTCGCCACCTTCGAAGGCGTCGTCGACCCGACGCTCCGGAGCCGCTACGCCCAGAACTACCGACGGATCGCCGAGATGCAGGTCCCCAACCCGCGGACCATTCTGTTCATCCTCCGTGAGCCGCACGCCACGTTTCTCACGGACCTCGAGCTTCCCATCGTCCGACGCCAGGATGCCTTCCGACGAATCGCCACTCCGGAAGAGCCCTTGCCGATCGGAGCGGGCCCGTACCGCCTGGTCAAGCGCGAGCCCGGAGTGCTCGAGCTTCGCGCCAACCCGCACTGGCATCGGGGGGCGCCGACACATCCAAACCTACGAATGGTCGTGATCCGCGACGACAACACGCGTGCGTTGCGCATGCTGGCCGGACAGGGCGATCTGGCGGTCGCCTCGATTCCGCCCCTGCTGCTTCCACTGTTCGAGGCCGACGGGCATTTCGAGACTCGGAGCGCCCCCGGCATCTCGACGCTCTATCTCGGCTTTCAAACCGGATCGCCCAAGCTTGCAGACGTCCGCGTGAGACGCGCAATCGGCTACGCAATCGATCGCGAGCTCCTGGTCCAGGCCAAGTACCAAGGTCTTGCGCGGGTCACCGACAGCTGGATTCCCCACGGCCACTGGGCGGAACTTGCCGGGGAGCCCCCGCGCGCATTCGATCCCGCTCTCGCGGCCGCGCTCTTGGACGAAGCGGGGTTTCCCGATCCGTCCGGCCCCGAGCCACGCATGCGACTCGTTCTTCGAACCACCTCGGAGCGCTTTCGCCAGTCGGTGGCCCGCGCGATTGCCGCGATGCTGCAGCAGGTCGGCGTCGAGGTCGACGTTCGGCCCTCCGAAGCGGCTACGCTGATCTCCGACCTGAACCGCGGCCGCTTCGAGATGACGCTGCTTCAGGTACCCGAGGTGATCGAGCCCCACGTGCTCAGCTGGTTCTTCGACTCATCGCGAATCCCCGGCCCTCAAAACGAGGGCGCCAACCGTTGGCGCTACCGAAACCCGGAGCTCGACGGCCTCTTCGAGCTCGGCCGAACGACGATCGATCGGGCCGAGCGCCGCGCAGCATACGAGCGGGTTCAACGCATCCTCTCCCGCGACGTTCCCGTGTTGCCGCTCTGGCAACCCGACACTGTCGCGGTGGTTCGCCGCGGTTCGCGCTTCGATGTGCCCCGAGACGGTCGCTTCGGGACCCTGGCGTTCTGAACGCGCAGTGGTACCGTCCAGCGTGATCCTCAGGGACCCGGTCCATGGTTTAATTGCGTTCGAAGGCATGGCGGAGCGGGTCATTCGCTCTCTGCTCGACACGCGCGAGGTGCAGCGACTTCGCCGCGTGCGGCAGCTCGGGCTCGCCCCGCTGGTTTTCCCCGGCGCAGAGCACACACGCTTTTCGCACGCCGTGGGCACGGCTCACGTCATGCAGGCACTACTTCGCCGAATCGACGCGTGCAGTGGCGAGCTTCCCCCCGACCAACGGCTCGACGACGAGGCGAGGGCAGAAGCGCTTGCCGCAGCGCTTCTGCACGACCTGGGCCACGGGCCGTTTTCACACCTCTTCGAAGAGGTGTTGCCCCATGCCAAGCACCACGAGCTTTGGACGCAGGAAATCCTGCTCGACCCGTCGACCGAAGTGCACGGGACCTTGGAGTCGATCTCGACCGGCATGTCGCAACGGGTTGCCGGCCTGCTGAGCGGCAACTACCGACTCAGCTACCTCAGCCAAAGCGTGAGCGGGACGCTGGACGTCGACCGCGCCGACTATCTCCTACGCGACAGTCACATGACGGGCGTGCGCTACGGCCTCTACGACCTCGACTGGTTGCTCCAGGCGCTGACCTTTGCTTGCGTGGACGGCCGCTGGGTCCTTGCCATTCAGGGCCGCAAGGGCTTGCCGCCAGCAGAGAGCTTCTTCCTAGGGCGCCACTTCATGTACCAGCAGGTCTATCATCACAAGGCAACGCGCGCAGCGGAGGCCTTGGTGCGCGCGATCTTCATGCGGGTGAGCGAGCTGATCTTCAGCGGTGCACCTCCCGACCCACTGCTGCCGGCGTTTCACGCTGCAGCGCTCGGTCAATCGCTGTCCCTGCACGATTACCTTCGCATGGACGACGCCGAGCTGCTGACCTGCCTGAGCGCATGGGAGCAGGGCGCCGATCCAACCCTCGCCGAGCTCAGCAAACGGCTTCGCTCCCGCGAGCTCCCGAAAACGGTGCCGCTCCCCGAGGGCCGCCGCAACCAATGGCAGGACGCGAAAGCGCGCGCAGAGCAAATCGTAGCGGGCAAGGGGCTTCGCCCAGACCTCACGGTCTGGCTCGACATCGCCGACGACGTTCCCTACCAGGAGCCGACCGACGGCAGCACCGATGGCATGTGGGTGACGCTGCGCCATCAGCCGCTTCAGCGCCTCGGCGACGCCTCTTTCATCCTCGGGCAGCTCCGAAACAAGCGCATCGAGCATCCGCGTCTAATCTTCCCCGCCGAATTCCGGGACGAGGTGCTCGCGGCCATCCAGGACGTCCTCGACTGAGCCTCCAAGCGCGGAAGCGGGATCTGCGGTAAGGTCTGAGGTGACGGAACCGGTTGGGGGATGGCCAGGATTCTCATCGTCGATGATCAGGACAATGCGCGCAGCATGCTCTCCGAGATGCTGTTGGCGGAGGACTACGTCGTCGACCAGGCGCCGACCGGCGAGACAGCCTGCGCCATGGTCGCCGAGAACGACTACGACCTCGTCATCACCGACCTCCGCATGGGGGAGGTCGGCGGACTCGAAGTGCTGCGGCGCACGAGGGAGGCCTCTCCACTGACGCATGTGATCGTCATGACCGCCTTCGGCACGATCGAAGACGCGGTCGAAGCGATGCGGTTTGGGGCGCACGACTTCGTTCAAAAACCTTTCGTCGTGGAAGAGCTTCTCACCAAGGTCTCGCGAGCCGCGCGGACGCGTTCGCTTGCGGCCGCCGAGAGGGCAGTCGCTTCTGACTTCAGGGAGCGATACAACTTCGGCAACATCATCGGTCAGTCCGCGGAGATTCGTGACATTCTAGGGCGCATCGTTCGCATCGCGCCGACCGACGCCACCGTGCTCATCACCGGCGAAAGCGGCACCGGTAAAGAGCTCGTCGCGCGCGCCATTCACGCCAACTCCCTGCGCGCCGAGCGGCCGTTCGTGTCGATCAATTGCGCGGCCTTGACCGAAACGCTTCTCGAGAGCGAGCTCTTCGGACACGTCCGCGGTGCATTCACCGGCGCAGTGCAAACACGAAAAGGTCTCTTCGAAGAAGCCAACGGCGGGACCTTCTTCTTTGATGAGATCGCCGAGACGCCACCTTCGCTTCAGGCCAAGTTGCTGCGAGCAATTCAAGAAGGAGAGATTCGGCGACTCGGCGACAACAGCTCGATCAACGTCGATGCGCGCATCATCGCGGCAACCAACCAAGACCTGAGAAGCCAAATCGAAGAGAAGCGCTTCCGTGAGGACCTCTACTACCGCCTCAACGTCGCCCGCTTCGAGCTCCCTCCGCTTCGGGAGCGAAAAGAAGACATTCCACCCATCGTCGAAACCTTTCTCGAGAAGTACGGAAAGAAAATGGGGCGGCAAGCCACGCTCGGCCCGGGTGTCATGGACCATCTGCTCGGCTACGATTTCCCCGGGAACATTCGCGAGCTCGAAAACCTTATCGAGCAAGGTGTAGCGCTTGCACAAGACGGCCAGGTTCATCTGTCGGACATCCTTCCGAACGCGAGCGGCAATGGGAAAGGCCGGACTCCCAATCCCGCACGCCAATCGCTCGCCGATATCGTTCACGAAGTCGAGCGCGATGCGATCGTTCGCGCGCTTCGGCACGTCGACGGCAATAAAGAGCGCGCAGCCGCGCTCCTAGGGCTCAGCCCGACCACGCTCTGGCGCAAGATGAAGCGCCTGCAGCTCGATTGGCCCTGACGTCGCTATTCAGAATCTCGTTCGCGAGAGGCTTCGAGCCGCTCTGCGCGTCCCTGGGCGTCACCCACCAGGCCCCCGAGCTTGTCGGAAACCGCCTTCGGAACCTGGCTCGTGCCCCCATCCTGCTCGGGAGGTTTCGTCGCCTCGTGCACTTGGTCGCCAATCTTTTTCGTGATGCGCTCGGTCGCCGCGCCTACCTCTCGACCCAACTCCTGGGCTTCTTCGGTGCCGGCGACTCGCATGAGGTGCTGAAAGGGTGTGCGCTCGCCAAGCCTGACGAAGAAGAGCACGTAGGCCAGAAACGCCAGAACAGCGCCCGTCCAAACAAGCCTAATCGTCCGCCGGATCATTCTTCTTCACGACGGATACCATAGCTGCGCATTTTCTTGTGAAGGTTGGTTCGCTCGACCCCTAGAATTGTAGCGGCCCGCGAAATATTCCAGCCCAGCTGATCGAGCGTTTGCAGGATGTAGTCCTTTTCCGCGCGGCCTCGATACTCCCGCAAAGTCAGCCGTTGGCCGCTTTCGTCCACCGTGGAAGGCAGGTCGGACGGTGGGGACGAGGCGCGCCGGGCATCGCTGAGAACCCCTTCCTCCGGCAGATCGTCGACGGTAATTCGGTCACCGCTCAGAATCGCCATCCGCTCTACGACGTTGCGAAGCTCGCGAACGTTCCCGGGCCAAGAGCGCTCCATCAGGGCTTCGAGCACATCCTCGTCGATCGGCTTCTCTCGAAGCCCATTTTCGATCGAGAATTCACGAAGAAAGCCTTTTGCCAAAAGAGGAACGTCGGTCTTCCGGTCCCGCAGTGGCGGGCTGACGATCGGGACGACGTTGAGGCGAAAGTAGAGGTCTTCCCGAAAGCGGCCGTCGCGGACCTCGAGCTCGAGGTCTTTGTTTGTCGCCGCCAGAACGCGCACGTCGACTGCAATGGATTTTTCGCCACCGACGCGCGAGATCTCCCCGCTCTGGAGCGCCCGCAACACCTTCGCCTGCGCGCTGGCGCTCATGTCGCCGATCTCGTCGAGAAAAAGGGTGCCCCCGTTGGCGAGCTCGAACATGCCCTTCTTTCGTCCTTGGGCACCGGTGAATGCCCCGCGCTCGTAGCCGAACAACTCGCTTTCTATGAGCTCGGCCGGAATCGCCGCACAGTTGACTTTGATGAACGGCTTGTCCGCGCGCTGACTGAGCCGATGGATGGCGCGCGCGATCAACTCCTTGCCCGTGCCGCTTTCTCCCGAGATCAGAACGCGGCCGTTCGTTGGCGCCACCTTCTCGAGCTGCGCAAAGAGCGCGCGTAAGGAATCACTCTCGCCGATCATCTCGTAGCGGTGCTCGACGTCTGCCCGCAGCTGCTCGACCTCGCGTTGCAGTTGCCAGGTCTTCAGCGCGTTGCGCACCGTGACCAACACGCGGTCGCGGTCGAGGGGCTTCTCGAAGAAGTCCGTTGCACCGAGCTGAACCGCCTGCACCGCCTCGGCAAGCGAGGCGTGACCCGACACCATCAGCACCGGGAGCTTTCGCGTTTCCGGTTCGCCGCGAATCTTTTGAAGCGCCTCGATGCCGCTCATCTTGGGAAGCCGAACGTCGAGGATGACCAGATCGACTTCGCCAGTTTGGACGGTTTCCAGGCATTGCTCGGCCGACGAGGCCTCGAGCGTGTTGAACCCGGAGCCTTCGAGCACCATCCGAAGCGTGCGGCGGATGTTCTTTTCATCGTCTACGACGAGGATGGTGGCAGCCATGTAACAACGGTTTATATCACGCTGAAGGATGGCAAACCCAAAGAGTGATACGAAGTCCGTCATTGAGCGCTTCCGAGTCGCGCTCGAGGCGGCCAAGCCAGCCAGCGGTGGCGTTCCGCTGCAAGATCTTCTTGCCGAGGCGATACCGTTGCTGCAGCTCTTGAGCGAGCTGCCCGCCGAGAAGCGAGCCGCTGCGACTTTCGAGTCCTTCGAGTTCCGGGAGTGCTTCACCGTGCTCACCCTCGTCGGCCGTCGCCTTGCTCTGCTCGACCTCACGCCGACCACTGCGGTTCAAGTGACGCGCCTGGCCTTGTGGTCCGTGGACCCGTCGAACGAGCCCGGCGTGGAGCGATTCGCCGAGCACGCTGTCGCTGCCGCGGTCGAGGGCTTCGTGCTGGGGCGAGAGGAGCGAGTCTCCGAGGTCGCGATGGAGCGCGCGGCCAGCTGCCTCGAACCTCTGCGCATCGATGGCTCGATCTTCGCCCTGATAATCTCGGGAGCACATGAGCCGGCCGTCCTGAGCGACTGCGTCGACGCGCTCGGCCGGGCGATGCTCGAAGCCGACGTCGAGCTGGCAATCGTCGACCTCACACAGCTAGCCGAACCCAACCGGGAGCGGGCCGCTGCGGTATTTGCCGCCGACGAGATCGCCAAGATGCTCGGCGGCCAGTGCGTGTTCACGGGAGTCGACCAGCGCTGGAGGGCCGCCGCCACCGATGCCCGTATTCCCTTGGAAGCGATGCAGATCGCGCCCAGTTTGAACGACGCCCTCAAAGCCGCGCGAAATTCAGCGGATCTGGACGCCGCAGCGCGGACGCCGAGGTGGCGAGCGCTGCTCGGCCGGCTGCTTGGCTAACAACGCTGCGGCCAAGCGATCGCCTCGATGCAAGTGAACGACAATGCAGGACTTCTCGGCGATCCGCGTGGGTCGTAAATGCTCCCGACCTTCATTGACCCAGCCGCTCGCGCTGCGGTATAAGCTCGGGGACCGCCTTAGGGGCAATTTCGCGTCAGATGGTGGTCACTTAGAGGGGAAATGCGATGCGCAGGATAGTTGCGCTCTCCGTTGTTACGGCGTGCATTTGGGCAGCGTCCATTTGGGTGGGGGGCTCTGTTGCAGCGGCGCAGTCCGATGGCGCCGCACCGCCCGAAACGGGCACCGAGGCTTCGGCTCCGGCAGAAGCGGCCGTGCCCAGCACGCCGAGCAAGCCCATCGACGCCGGCACGTATGCGGTACGGCTTCGGGATCTGGAGCAACGGATCAACGAGTTGAAGGAGCAGATCTTTCGCTCGAAGGCTCGGCTCTCCTTGCTCGCTGAGACAGTGCTCGAAGGGGTCGTGGGCGGAGGCCAGGCGGCCATCGTCCACGAGAACCGCATGTCGCAGTCCTACAAGCTGGTCAGGGTGGTCTACGCCCTAGACGGCGCCCCGATCTTCACCA
>CAMYMX010000052.1 GCA_947259605.1 uncultured Polyangiaceae bacterium
TGCGGCGATCTGCCGCTGGCCAGGCCCGTTGGCATTGTTCGTGGACGACAAGGGCGTGCGTTTCGAGCAACGCTTCTTTCTCGACCGCGACGGAGAGGTTCAGCTTCCTGGCAGCCCGACGCTCTGGCCGCAGGGCGTGCAGGTCAACGGCCAAGCCGTGATCGTGCTCCAACAAGGCGAGCAACCGGTGGTGCGACTCCAATCCGGTGAGCACGTCGTGACGGGGGAACTTAGTTGGGGCACGGCACCCGAATTGCTGCCCGTGCCGAATCAGACGGCGATCGTGCATCTGCAGATCAAGGGCAAGCGCATGCGCAATCCGCGGCGCGAAAAGGGCGGTGAGGTCTGGCTCGGTGCGAAAGAAGAGGTAGAAACGACCGTCGAAGGTCTCGAAGTCGAAGTGCATCGAATGATCGCCGACGCGATTCCAATGCAAGTCACCACGCGCCTCGTGCTGCACGTTTCGGGCCGGGCGCGCGAGCTCAATTTCAAGGACGTGCTGCTCGCGAACACCGTTCCCATCGCAGTCACCTCGCCGTTGCCGGTACGGATCGACAAGCAGCGCCGGCTTAGCGTGCAGGTTCATGCCGGAACCTACGAAGTCGTCGTGGTTGCCGAGGCCGATGGTGATCTCGAAACGCTCGTCGCGCCCAAGCCGCCCTCCCCGTGGCCGTCGCTCGAAACCTGGGTCTGGTTGGCCGACGAAAGTCTTCGTCAAGTCGAGCTCTCGGGCGCTCCCAATGTCGATACGTCACGCGCATCGCTCCCTGCCGGCTGGCGCGAGTTGCCTGCATATTCGTTGACCCCGGGACAGGCGCTCTCGTTCAAGACTTCCCGTCGCGCCAAAGCAGAAGCCGAGCCAAACGTCGTCCAGCTCGTGCGTGAGCTCTGGCTTGACGTCGACGGGACCGGCTATTCCGTACGCGACCACATCAGCGGCCAGCTGCGACGCAGCCATCGCTTGATCATGGAGGAAGGCACGCTCGGACGCGTAGAGTTGAGCAATGAGGGACAGCTCATCAACGCTCTTGGGTCCGGGAGCGCAGCCCAAGACGCCCCGGTGCCGCGTGGAGTCGAGATTCGAACCGCCCAGCTCGCGATGACCGCCGAGTCGCGGCTCGACGAGGCGCGCTCGTCATTCCCTGCAGTGGGTTGGTCCGAGAACATCGAGCGCCTTAGCGCGCATCTGCGCTTGCCGCCGGGCTGGGACGTCTTGGCGATTTCGGGCGCCGATGACACATCCCAGACTTGGCTTTCACGCTGGGATGTGTTTGCGATCTTCTTCGTGGCGCTCATCGCGATCGCCGCGCTTCGTCTGCTCGGTCCGCTCTGGGGGCTTCTTGCGCTCCTTGCGCTCACTCTGACGTTCCATGAGGTCGGCGCGCCGCTTTACATCTGGGTGGTGCTGCTGGCGCTGCTGGCGTTGCGGCGTGTCGTGACGAGCCCGAGATGGAGTCGCGGTCTCACCACACTTTGGTGGGGCGCGGGCGTGGCGCTCGTGTTGATCGCGGTGCCGTTCTGCGTATCACAGTTGCGCATCGGCCTGTTCCCGCATGTGGGCGTCGCCTCGATGAGATGGGACTCCCTGCCGTGGCTTCTGGCATGGACCGTTCTCGTTCTCGCGGTGGCTGCCTATCGCACCGCCGAGGTGCGACGCGTCAGTTGGAAGGCGGTGCTCGGCTTTGGCGTTGCCGCTAGCGTCCTTGGCTTCTTCGTCGCCCTCATGTTTGGCGGACTGGCCATGGAGTCTGCGATGCGTCCGCAGAAGAATGTCGACATGACACCCCAGATGGCTCCGGAGGAAGAGCTTGCCGAAGGGTTCGGCAGGGCCGCCAGCGACGAGTCGCACGTGCTTCCCAAGTCGAGCAAGCGAGCTCGCCGTGCGGGGTCACTTCAGCCGGCCACGGTCCCGATGACGCAACAGCAAGATCCCAATGCGGTCGTGCAGACGGGTGAGGGCATTCCCGATTGGGAGTCGAAGTCGTGGCAGCTCAACTGGTCGGGTCCAGTGCCGTCCGACCATCGCGTGAAGCTGTGGTTGATCTCTCCGCGTGCGAATCTCCTCGCATCGATCGCGCGCGTGCTGCTTTTGGTGCTCCTTGCGCTGGGCGTGATGCGTCGATGGAGCCGCACGCAGGTCCGGCCGGCCGGGTCGAGCGCAGCGCTCGCGAGCATCTCGATTGCCTTGCTCGCCGGCGCCGTCTTTCTAGGCCCGAGCTCCGCTTCGGCGCAACGAGTCGTCCCCGATGGAACCCCTTCGCCAACTGTGCTCGACGAGCTTGCTAAGCGCCTGACCGCGCCGCCCGCGTGCGCCCCCAATTGCGTCACGGTCGCGCGGGCAACCATCGACGCCACGAGCTCCCAAATCGTCTTCGAGGCCGAGGTGCACGTGGGAGCGAGGAGTGCTTTTCGAATGCCCGGTCCGGCGAGCGCGTGGTTGCCGAGCTCGATCACCGTCGACGGAAAGCCAGGTAGCGCCATCGCGCTCGCATCCGACGGTTTCGCCCTCCTGCGACTCGACGAGGGCGTACACCGGGTGCGCCTCGAGGGTTTTGTGCCACCGGGCGAGAGTCTGACACTCGCATTCGGCGACCATCCCAAGCACCTAGCCGTCCGCGCAAAAGGCTGGGAAGTCGATGGGCTGCGCGACGACGGCCGCGCCGATGCATCGATTCAATTGCGTCGCAAGCTCGCAAGGCAGGCCGGCACGAGCGGTCAGCCCGAAGCCGTGCGCTTGCAACCGTGGTTTGAAGTGCAGCGAACCATCGGTATCGGTGTGCGCTGGACCGTCCACACCACCGTCCGACGTGTCAGCCCCTCCTCGGTGGTCGACGTGGTTCGCATACCGCTGTTGCCCGGCGAGGATGTGACCAAAGCAGACGCGCTCGTGGAGGACGGCCACATCGTGATCACCGTTCCGCGAGGCGAGACGCAGGTCAGCTGGTCTTCGAGTCTCGAACCCAGCGCCGAGCTATCGCTACTAGCACCGAAGAATGTGCGCTGGTCCGAAGTATGGGAGCTCAGCTGCGGGCCGATCTTCCGCTGCAAGCACGCGGGGGTTCCTCCGATTACGCACTTCCAAAACGGCCTTTGGCAACCACTGTTTCGCCCCTGGCCCGGTGAGCAACTCCAGTTGACCTTCGACCGTCCCCCTGCCGCCGAAGGCAGCCTGCTCACGATCGACTCGCTCACGCTCCAGACGAACCCGGGCCTGCGGCGCACACAGTCCAAGCTCACTGCCACCGTGCGGAGCAGCAGCGGGGGCGTGCATGCCTGGACGCTCCCGGAGGGCGCAGAGCTGCAAAGCGTCACGGTCGACGGCAGCCCGCGCTCGCTTCAGACCCAGGGCAACGAGCTGCGCACCACACTCCGGCCGGGCGTACAGCAGGTAGAGATTGCATTTCAGCAAGAGGGAGGGCTCGGGACCTGGTTCAAGACGCCTCCAATCGGGCTGGGTGCGCCTGTGGTCAATGCCCGTGTGCGCGTGAACCTCCCCGAGGACCGCTGGCTGTTGTGGACCCGAGGTCCCGCATGGGGCGCGGTGGTCCTGTTTTGGCCGTACCTTCTGCTTTCCCTGCTCGTCGCCTTCTTGCTGTCACGCGTGCCGCGAAGTCCGCTACGTGTTTGGGACTGGCTGCTGTTGAGTCTCGGTTTTGTGACCTTGCCCGTCTGGGTCGCCGTACCGGTCGTGGCGTGGTTCTTTGCGCTCCAGCACCGCAGCCAAGCCTCCGATTTCAACCGTCGTGCGTTCAATACGCGCCAAGTCTTGCTTGCCGGTTTGAGCATCGTGGCGCTGCTGTGTTTCTACGCCGCGGTTCACAATGGCCTGCTCGTTCATCCCGACATGCAAGTCGCCGGGGCAGGCAGCTATGGCAGCAGCCTCGAATGGTACATCGACCGCAGCAGCAACGACTTGCCGCAAACGGCCATTCTGAGTCTCAGCATTTGGGCGTGGCGCTTGCTGATGCTCGCCTGGTCACTGTGGCTCGCGTTCCGTTTGGTCGGTTGGGTGAGATGGGCCTGGTCCGCATTCAGCACCGACGGTCGCTGGAAAACAAAGCCCACCGTGCCGGTGCCTGAAGGCTAGTGGACGACCCGACCACGGTCGGATCTCCAACCAGCAGCAACCCAAACCGCCAACCACAGTCGGATCTCTTTTCCCCAAGATTGCCAAACTTCGCCGAATTCCCCGGACTACGTCTGTCGGGAGATCGACGGCGGGTCGGGGCCGGTCTGTTCCATTTCGTAACACGACGCCTAAGTTATCTACGGTGACCTTAGGTTAGGTCCCCGGGGCATCGCGAATTCAAACTCGCTGTCTGTGCTGTGAGTCACGCGACATAATATCTAGTATCGTGCAATTCGACTCTCCGCATGGGCCCGGTGGGCCAAGAGAGTTTCACGGAGTACCCATGCACGAAGCAAAGGATGAACGCGGCGCTGACGTTCCCCGCGGCCCTCGGAAGGCGGTCGTGATCGGAGGCGCTGGTTTTCTTGGGAAGCGGGTCGTCACGATGCTCGGCGGCGGGGATGGTTCGGTTGAACCGCCGTCGGAATGGCCCCGGTTCGATCACGTGCACGTCGTCGATCGTGCGGCCTATGTCGAGGATCCCCGAGGGAAAGAGGAGCGCGAGAATCGCGGGATCTCGATCTCGTCGGCGATCGGTGACATCCGATCGAAAGAGGACCTTCGCGCGGCCCTTCGCGGCGCGCACACGGTCTTCCACCTCGCGTCGCTCGTCGATGTCGGGCTGAAGAAGAACCCAGCCATCGAGGAGATCAACGTCCTGGGCACGCACAACGTCGTCGAGATCTGCCAAGAGCTCGGCGTGCCCTTTCTCGTCTACACGAGCACGGAGGACGTGGTTTTCTCCGAAACGCCCGTCTCTGGCGGCGACGAGTCGCTCCCATATCCGACCAAGCCTCTACATGACTACGTGCGAACGAAGATCGAAGGCGAGCGTGCAGTGCGTGCGGCCGATGGCGAGCGGGGCCTTCGCACCTGCGCGATCCGACCTGTGCACATCTACGGGCCGGACGATCCACACGCGATGATCCAGAGCCTCGAAGCGTTCGCCGAGCGCCGCGTGCCCTTCTTGCTTGGAAACGGTTCGGCGCGCTTTGACGTCGTTCACGTCGACAACGTGGCGCATGCCCACCTGCTCGCTGCGGCGAAGCTTCACGACCCGGCGACGCGCGACCTGGTCGGCGGCAGGGTCTACTTCGCGGGCGAGGGACACGCGCCGAACTACTTCGAGTTCCTCCGACCCTTCGCCGAGGCCTGCGACATCCCCATGCCTCGCGTCCGCCTCCCGGGCCCGGTCGTGCTGGTACTCGCCCAAGCCATGGAAGTCGTGCATCGGGTCACGGGAATCGAAGTCCCCTTCCACCGTTTCCACTACCACATCCTCGTGAAAGACTTCTTCTTCTCTGGCGCGAACGCAGAGCGCGATCTCGGCTACCGACCCATCGTGTCGAAGGAAGAGGGGATGGCGCAGACGGTCGCCTGGGTGCGAACGCTGCAGTTCTCTTCGTAAGACTCGATCAGCCCGCGGTCTCTTGCTCTCAAGCGCCGACGGTCGCGGTCGATATCGTGGTGTGGTGGAAGCCGAGGCGGGGATCGTCGAAGAGCCCGATGTGCTCCGGGAAGAAGCCACGGATGGAGGGAAAGCGGATGCGCTTGTGGACCGTCATCTCCGGGTGGCGATAGACGATGACCTCGTTGAGGCCGCGGTGGGCCGTCAGGATGAAGCGCCGGTCGGGGCTCACCTGCACGCCTAGGCTGCCATCGAGGAGGCTGAAGCGCGTGGCGCGAAGCGCCTTCAGGAGCAGGTGCGAATTGCCGAGCACGTTGGCCCGGCTGAACGCTTCTACGAGGTTCGAAACACCGCTGCGTAAATGCGGGAGCGTGCGAAGCAGGCTCGGTCGCTCGTCGATGAACTGCACGCGCTTGAAGGTCTCGAGATCGACCCGAACGAGTGTACCCCCGGCGCAGGCGTTGTAGAAGACGTCATCGGGCGTGACCGCGACGTCGGAGGTGAACGCAGCGGGCAGCTCCTTGGCGATGGACGCGTGTCGCGTGACAGTTGCCGTTTCTGCGTCGACCTCGAAGACGTAGTTCTTGAAGTGGGCGAGCGTGTACTCGCCGAACTCGTTCCCCTGTGGAGCAACCTGCTGACTGGGGCCGTAGAAAAAGTCCTTGGTAGGGTGCGCCGCGAGGTGCCAGCAGGTCGCCGGGAGTTTCACGACGCGCGCTTCGTTCGTGGTCAGGTCGAAGATGCCGATCTCGCGTGCGTAGCCCTTGTGGTCGTGGTCCATGGAGCCGTAGCCGATGTAGCGCCGCGAAGGCGCGAGCTTGAGCGCGTGGGGAAGCTTCACCAGGTGTTCGCCGAGACGGACAGGGTTCTCCAGGTCGTCCATGTCGAAGCGCCAGAACGAGTCGCCAAGCACCGTGATGAATGTCTTCTCGGACAGCCACACCACATGGGTTTGGCTGGAGTACATGACGTCGGGCGCACAGAAGCGCAGCGTGGAGAGGCGGCGCACCTCGCGTAGGGTGCGGGGATCGTAGAAGAGGAGTGTCTGGGAGAGGTTGCCCAGGAACCCCAGCGTGCCCGTAGGGTTCACCTGCGTCGCGTGGCCGCCGGCCATCCCTTCGAAGAAGTGAACTTGCTTCTCCCAGCGGTCGGCGTCGGGATCGCAACGGAGCCGGGCGACGCCGCAGAGGCCCTCGAACCCGTTGAGACAGTTGCCATCGAGCGTGATGAAGAAATCGAAGGCGGCCATGCAGTTCCTCTCAGTGGTGCGTTCCAGATGGGTCGTTGTCGACGGTGCTTCAGCGTAGCGAATCGGGGTCTGCGAGCAGGCTGTTGAGCTCCTGGCAGAGCCTGGCGGCTTGGATGCCGTCGATGACGCGGTGGTCGAAGGTCGCGCAGATCTTCAGGGTGCGCCGAACCTCGAGCTCGCCGTCCTCTGTCACCCAGGGGCGCGGACGCACACGCGTGAGAAGCAAGTCGACCATGATGCGGCCGATGGGCGTGAGCGGCGCGTAGGCCTCGTCGACACCGTGCATGCCGAGACTGGTCACCATCCCAACCCCGAAGAGGTCGGCAGGCAGGCCCATCTTCGACAGATCGAGGTAGAGTTCGTTCATCGAAAGGCTCGCGAGCGTGAGAAAGGGCCGCATCATCCACCAGGGGAGCTTCTCCATGAGCGCCTTGCTTTGCTGGAACTTGGGGTCCTCGTCGTGGCGGATGAGCTGGCCCGCCTCGATCACTTCGGTCGCGAGCTGGCGCAACGGCATTTCGTCGGCCGCGGCGAGTCGATGCGCGGAGAGGTCGCGTCCGCCGGCCCCCGCGATCAATACGGTGATGTCGACGGTCTTGCGCCGCTCCAACTTGCCCCAGAACCGCACCTTGGCGTTGGTCTTCGGGTGGCGGGCGATGGCGATGGCCAGCGCTTTCGCAACCAGATGCGTCACCGTGACCTGGACACCCCACTCTTCTCGCACTCCATCCACGAAGGCGAGCGCCGGCTCCATGTCGATTTCCGTCGCGCCGTAGATGGTGGGGTCCTTCGGCCGACGCCACTGGGCGGCCGCCCAACGGTGAAAGATCGATGGGTTCTCGTAGCGTTCGAAATTGCTCATGGATGGGCCAGCATATGCCAAACCGTGCCCAAGGCGGAAGCGATTTGGCCCGCTGATGCGCGGCGCGACCCCAGGGCTGAGGCTACCCGCGAGGCCGGTTTCGAATCAGGCTCACGAGCCCGCTGGCCCGCTCGGCGATTCCGCGGCCATTGAACAACTTGCCGGCGCCTCTGAAGAAAACCTCGGTCGTGGACGCGTACGGCATCCAAAGAGCCTCCGCACTGTCCGGAGAGATCATCACGCTCTTCGTGGCGACATAGTGACAATAAGCCTGCTCGCCTTGTGCGCGGCCGACACCCGAGTCGCCGTCACCGCCGAAAGGCAATGTGACACAGCCGCCGGATTGAAGTGCGTTGTTCACCATCACGGAGCCGGTTCGCAACCGACGCGCGATCGCTTCGCAGACGGGGGGGATCAGCCCGATCGGCTCCACCGGTGGCTTGCCGTTCTCGGGAGAGACGGTGCGGGCTTCGTGACATTTCGAATTTCTGGTCAACCTCGGTCGGATCTCTGGGTTGGATCTCTGTGTCTGCTGCCGGGCCGGCCCTCAGCCACCCGCCCCCCGCTGACACTCCACGCAAAACGGCGCCTCGGGCTTCGCGGACAAGCGCGGATACCCAATCGGCTCTTCGCACTTCCGACAAAGCCCATACTCGCCCCGCTCAAACGCAGACAAGGCCACCTTGCACTGCCCAAGCCGAAGACGAGCCTTCTCCCGCGTCGCCTTCGCCATCGCCTGCTGCTGCATCGCATCCATCCGCGACAAGCGCCCCACCGAGCTCTGGTCGAGCACCACCGGCGCCGCCGCCCCCGCACTGTCGTGGATCCCACGCTCGAGCTCCGCAACCAACTCGCCAAGCCGACCGCGCAACTCTTCCTCCTGCTCCTCCGAAAGCTCTTCCATCTTCGCCGTGGCTGACTTCGTATCATCCAATCGCGCCATCACCTTCAAATACCCCTTCGTCTTCACACCCGCACAAGACTAGTTCCGTTGGCACGGCGACGCCCGCGCAATTCGGACTCCCGAATGGGCCCACCGAGCCTTCCAGCGCCTCTTTGACGTTGACGAGCGCCAACTCGAACTCCCGTGCGCTCCGCCTCACAGAGATGTGCTCCGCCAGCTTGCCGAGTACGGGAATCGGGACGCTGTGCTCAACCTCGAGGGTCAACATCGTCCCTTCTTCGTGGGGTTCGACCCCATATGCAAACGTGCTGTGAATCATGCCGATGGTCTGATGCACCGCGTTTCGGCGCACGCGTCGCGCAAAGACACGCGTGTGAAGCACCGAGAGGTTCGCTCGATCAGTCCAGTTCGGCAACCTTTGCGGCGAGCTGCTTCTTTGCCCAACGTTCGGCCTCGATAGGCTCGGAGAAAAGCCGGTAGGGAAACTTCGGAGGCGAGAGCCAAGTCACGGCGGTCACGAGCCCGCGCAGCCATCGATTCGGTACGATCAATGCAGAGCCCGCATTCCAACGCACACCGAATTCGTGGAAACGTTTGAGGTGCTCGGCCAACGCCTTGCGCTGGGTGGCAGGCGCCTCGGTGATGCTGGACATATCAATGACCCAGGCCGTGTAGTAGCGCGCGCGAATCCCCAAATCTTCGCGTGCCCGAAGAGATGCAGTGAGCTCCTCGTCGGTGGCTTCCGAAGGAAAGGTCCATCGGTAGATCGGCATGAGGTCATTCGAGAACCACGGATGGTCAATCTCGATGTACTCCGTAGTAGGCAGGCCCATCCCTCGGTGCATGCCTAAACCATACCGCCCGGAGCCCAACTGTCCCAAACACGGTGAAGGTCGCTTGGCCCATCGGGCTCATGCTGAGGGCCCAATTGCGCGGTACTAGCTTGTTATGTCGCGTGGCTCGTGGCGCAGAGAGGGCGTTTGTTCTTCCTACGCTCGGGACAATGTTTTTCCCCCGAAAAAGTCGGCGAGTCGATTGCACGGTTTGAGCCGCTGTCTGCTTTGCTACCCGCTGCATCGATAACGCTGAGCAAGGTCGGTTGCCTGGCTTTGCGATGCGGAGATCTGCGTGCCAGTTTCGTCGTCCATGTCTCACGTTCGCTCTATGCCGTGGCTCGGTTACTTGTTTGCCGCGGCCGCTGCCACATTGGCCGTATGGCGATGGAGTCAACGAGTCATCGCCTATGACGACGCGTACATCTCGTTTCGCTATGCGAAGAATCTCACCGAAGGTGTTGGCTTGGTCTTCAACGAAGGAGTGAGAGTCGAGGGATACACGAATTTCGCGTGGACCCTGCTATCCGCCGCTGCGATTGCACTAGGCATCGACCCGCTCCTGGCGACACGTATGGTGGGCGTGTTCTGCTATGCGGCAGTCGCTGCGACACTGACCTTCTTCTGGTTTCGCTGGACGAAGGACGGAATCTTTCGTTGGCTCGGGCTGCCCGTGTTGTGGCTGGTGTTCGCTCGCACGGGCTTCTCCGCCCATGCGGGAACGGGGCTAGAGACGATGGCCGTCGCGTTGATGATCATGATGGTGGGCGTCCTAGCGTTCGCCCTCGAAGCCCGCTGGTGGGTCTCGGCCCTTCTTGCCGGATTGCTCTGCATCATGCGAACCGATGGCGGCCTCGTGGTGCCAGCCGTCACGTTGCTGTTGCTCCTGCAAGGAGGGTTGGGCAACACCGGCTGGACGGCAGGCTTCAGGGCAGCCGTGCGGTGGGCGTCGATTCCGTGCGCCATCGTCACGGCGCACATCGTCTTTCGACTCGCGTACTACGGACAAGTGGTACCCAACACGTACTATGCGAAGGCGGGAGACTTGTTTGCGTGGATCAAGGGTGGTTCGTACCTCGGCACAGTAGTCTTTGCAGTCCCAGAAACGGGTGCGTTGTTGTTGACGGCATTGGTCGGCTTGGCGCTATCCAAGGGCCGTGCGCGTGCGCTCATCGGATACGGTGTGCTCTACGTCACGCTCTACGCGCTCTACCTTCTGAAGGTCGGTGGCGATTTCATGGAGTATCGCTTCATGTGGACGATCTACCCGGTGCTCATGTTGGCCGGGTTTCGCGCGCTTGTCGTGATTGCGGATCGCCGGCGCGTGGCCGGGGCTGTTGGTGCTGCCCTGCTGGTGGGACTCACATTCACGCAGCGACCAACTGGCACCGACGGCTTTGGTTTTCCAAACATCATCCGCGACCGGCATGTGATTCTCGGCCACGAGGTAATCAATCTCATGGTCGAAGAAGGCACCTTGGTGGGCAAGACACTGAAAGATGTCTTGCCCCCCGATACGACCATCGCCACGACGTTGGCGGGCACCGTGCCCTATTTCTCCGAGCTTCGCAGCATCGACCAGTGGGGTTTGAACGAGCCTTACGTCCGACATCAGCCACCTCACCCCAATTACGCTCGGGGACACGTCAAACGCGCAACTGACGAATATCTCAGAGAAACTGGCGTCCAGCTCTACGTCGACCATCCACGCATCTGCTCATGTGCGCGCCCCTGTCGCGAAAGCAGACCGAACGTCTTCGTTCGGCTTGGCGACGACCAGTGTCTACGGACCTGGTACTTTCAGCAATCGCCAGAGCTAACCGCCCACTTCTGCAAGCATCCGGAGTGGTTCCTATTGAATCGGGTCCGCTGCGAGGCGCCCCGATAGCTTCCTAAGTCACCCGAGAAGTTTGGTACCGCGCAATTCGGACTCCCGAATGGGCCCAACGAACTAAGAGAGTTCTTGGGGACGATTTGCTCCAGCGTTGCCCCGTTGAGCGCTGTTCCGTCGGTGCGGAGGGTGAGCTTCCTCTGGCAGTGGATGCACTTGCCTTCGAGGACCTGCTCTCCGTCGAGATCCTTGGTCTCGAACGTCCGGTCGCCGCAACCCGCAACCGCAACCTGACCGTGGTCGGCGTGCAGCACCGAACCGCCGGCGGACGTCACCTTGGAGATCACGAGGGAAACGGGTTGTGAACGCGGGGCGCCGCCAACCACGGTCAGGTTGTCGCTCACTTCTTCTTCTTCGCCTTCCTCTTTCTGTTCTGCTTCTTCTTCTTGGCCGCGTGTCTCTTCCGTTCCGCCTTCAAGCGCTCTTTGGCCTCTGCCAGCTGACCATTGGGTTCCAACATTGGGAGCTTCGCCAAAGCCTCCATGTCCCGTTCGGCTTGTTGCGCGGCCTTGGTGATCTTCTTCTTGATGCGAGCGGTGGTCTTCTTGGCCCTCTTCTTCAGCGCAGCCTTCTTGCTGGTGCGCTTTTTCGCCACCTTCTTCACAGCCTTCTTGGTTGGGCGTTTCTTGGCAGCCTTCTTCGGCGGTGCCTTTTTGACCGTGCGTTTCTTGGCCGCTTTCTTCGGCGCCGCCCTTTTCGTCGTGCGCTTCTTCGCCGTTTTCTTCGGCGCCGCCTTTTTCGTCGTGCGCTTCTTCGGCGCCTTCTTCTTGGGCGGCGACTTCTTTGCCGTCCGCTTCTTCGCGGGGCTCTTTCTTGCGGTCTTCTTGGTAACTGCTTTGGCCATGACACGCTCCGGGGTGGGTGAGC
>CAMYMX010000053.1 GCA_947259605.1 uncultured Polyangiaceae bacterium
GGCAAGTGCACCCCGCAGGTCACCGCTTTTGCGGCGCCGCTTCTCTCCCACGACCCACCAGGCCATGCCGCCGCCGATGGCCGCCGCCCCCACGGCCGCCCAGGCGGCAACCGCCGAGGGATTGAGCTGCTGATCGTCGCCCTTGACCCCGGCCCCGACCCCAATCGCCACAACTGCCGCCGCCCCGCCCGCAATCAAGATGATCGGCCCAGCCTTCCAAGCATGAGGACGCCCCCGGCCGGCCCGCCGAGCCCCTGTACGGGTTCCGGTCCCGGTTCCGATCGCTGACGCTGAGCCCGTCGCTGTAGCTGCCGCTGTCCCTGCCGCTGTAGCTGCCGCTGCCACCGCCCTCCGCGCCAGCAACCCCTCCACCAGCCCCACCGTCACCTCCGCAAGATCATCCCCAACCACCCCCGTCGCATTCAAGCTCCGCCCCGACCGCTGCACCAGCGTCAGCGTGACCTCCTGACCGCCGCTCTTGCGCAACCAAATCGCCGGTATGATCGCAAACACCGCCCCGGCGGCATCGAGCGCCTGCTCGAGGCACTCCGGGGTCTGACAAGCGACCAGCGCGCGACCGAGGAGCGCTTGAGAACGCGACGCGTGATAGCCGTGCACCTCGAGGCCACGTCGAACCGCGGCGGCGACACGAGCGCCATCCTCCGCGCGAAGGGACGGGGTGCCTTGGAGGGGGGCCAGGAGCACTGGCACTGGCGCTGACTCCTGCGCTGACACTGGCGCTGCGAGCATCACCGCGAACCACACCGCCCCGAACCACAGCCCCCCGGCTCTCATCAGAAAGCCTTTCGCACCCGGAGCATCGCGCCTTCCCCCGTCACTGAAACCGACGGCTCTACGCGCAAGGGACGAAACAGGTAGACCAGTGGGATCGACAGTAGCGGTGCTGCCCCAGCTAAGGACAAGGACAAGCGCCCTGCCTCTTGCCCGCGAGCCACGCAGGAACCAACCGCGGAAGGATCGGCGATGTACGGCTCCGGGCAGCTCGTCATGGTGACGCCCTCGTAAATCGCATACGCCGTGAGCCCGAGGCCGACCGCGCCGAGGGTCCAGCCCCACCAGGGCGTGCGGGCGTACTCGGGCAAGAGCAGGGGCATCGCTGCGCTGGTCGCCGCGCCGCCGAACGCTGCGGTAGCCCAGACGCCGATGCGCGCGTCGTTCCATTGCTGGGCGGCGTTCAGGTTGCTCGGTGACACGGCGAAACGGTCGCCGAGCTCGCCGCGCCAAACGTGCAGGCCAACGCTCGCGCCCATGCTGGCCACGCCGACGCCGAGGAGCGACCAGCCCGCGATGCGTTGATTGCGGGGGCGAGGCACGCCGCGCGCGTTCTTCGAGTCCAGATTCACGACGGCCGCCGCGGCCGCCCCGACCTCGACTTCCGGCGCCAGCTCCGCGCTCCAGCTCGCGCGCGCCATTGGATGCGGCCCGGTGAAATCCACCGACCGCCCCTCCACCAGGGCATCCATCACGCGCCGGACATCTTCGGTTTCCGGCGCGCCATCCCGCACCGCGAGCCACGCCGATGCCGGCTCATACTTGAGCGCGCTCAGATCCACGCGTACCGACCCTGCCCCCTGAGCGCTCAGCACCAAGACCTCTGCGCCTCCGAGGATGCTCCCCACTTCGCTGGCGTGTTCCATTCGCTCCGACCAAGCCTCGTGCGAATCGTATTGAAGGTGAAGCACCGGCCGGGTCCGCACTGCGCGCTCGAGCGCCGCGTTGAACTCGAGCAGGTTGGGGCCGCTCGACACGTCCACGCGGTGAATGCGCCCACGTTTGTCCTCTTCGCATTCGACCTGCATGCGGTAGGTGCCGACCGGCAGCTCGATACCCGACAAGGGCGTACGCCCGAACTCCACCCCGTTGATGCGCACCAGGCAATCGGACGGCGTGCTCTGAACCTCCAAGGTGCCTGGCGCCTCCGATGCCATTTCCTGGTCGACCTCGGCCAAAAGCTCGCGGACCTCCGGCGTGTGCCGAAACGCGCTTGGCTCGACGCGCGGCACCAGGCGCCGGCACTCACGCGCTTGTTTGCGCGCCTCCGCGTCGTTTTTCGTCTCGACGTAGGCGCGCACCATGAAGAGGCAGGTGTCGAGCACCTGTTGCGCCCGTGCCGCCTCACGGTTGAGCTCGGCTGCGGCCCTGTTCGCCAGGCGCTGTGCCGCCTTGAGCTCCCGCCGCGCCGCTTTGTAATCGGCGCGCGCCAGATACCGCACGGCAGCGCGCGACCGCTCGACCCAAAGGTCGATATCGCTCTGGCTGATCGTCGGGGCGGGCGCCGAGCCCACGACTTCGAAGCGCTCCGACGCTCGGTCCGCGCGCCAAACCAAACGCCCCCGCACGACGAGCTCTTGCCGCAAGGCCTCTGCAGTGGCGTGGAGCCGTTCGATGCTGGCGCCCTCCGACTGCGTCTCCCCGCCGAGGGTCGGCACGACGAGCCATCGATGCTCCTCAACGTGCGTGCCGGGCTCGCCGGTTTGCGCATGTGCCGAGGCCGCCATGAACGCAGCCAACGCTGCCGCAAAGACGCAAACGACCAAGCGCATCCCGCTCCCTAGAAGCACCCCAGAAAGGTTAGGGCGGAGCCCGCATCGCGGCTGACCTGCACGACAGCCGCCGTGTCACCGCTCACCGCAACATCGATGCGACGGACAGGATCGGGCAGCGACGTGAGGTCCAGCGACTGCTCGACGATTGCGCTACCTTCGAAACGCCCGACCACCACGAGTCGTGTGCCCGCCGCGACGAACCACGTGTCCATGGCTTCGTCGTAGGCGAGTGCAGTGGGCCCCTCGAGCTCGCCGCTGGCGACCTCGTCGTCGCAGAAGCCCCCATCCCAGCACTGCACGGACAGCGCACCGAGCTCGCTCAAGCGTAGGCTTCCGAGATGAATGGAAGCGACCCCGATGCCTCCAGCTCGCCTCGCCACGCTGGGCGCCGACCCTGGGGCGACGTCAATGTCGAGCTCGAGGTTTCCGTTGTCGAGCAGCCGGCCGGCGCGAGTGTTCCCGCCCTGCTCCCAGACCAGAAACGGCCCTGCCGCGTCGAACACCGAAATCGGCGGGATGGCCCCAACCACGGTCGGGTCCTCTGCGAGGCCGGCGAGATTGTCGCCGCCAAAGGCGGCCAATGCAAAGGTGCCGATGTCCGGATAGCCAACGAAGCGGGGCGGGGAGGCTGTGATGCGTGGGTGAAGGGGCGGTGCGTAAGCACCAAACGCCGGGATGCCTTCCTGCTGCGTCGCTTGATCCCAGCGGGAGTGAAGCCGTTGCGTGCTCAGGATGAGGGGGACGAGGTCGGAGTCGACGTGGACATCGAAGGCGTGAAAAGTCAGCCCACCGAGGCTCACCAGCACGCGACCGCCGCTGCGATCTGAGGTCATGAACACGAGGTCCGGGACTGGGTTGTTAGTCGCGACCACGTTGCCGGTGGCCTCGCCGAAGCGGTCGTAAGTCAGGACCCTGAGCTCGTCTTCGGCGATTCGCGCAACCAGATAACCGTCATCGACCGCGGTGACCGTCGCGTGGCCGTCGAACACCTCAACTTTGGTCGACAAGACCCCTTCATCGATGAACCCGTCGCAGTCGTTGTCCTTTCCGTCGCAGATCTCTGCCACGGGACTGACTCCACCATCACAGACGACGCCATCGCCATCGCCGGCGCAAACCCATTCACCTTGTACGCATTCGCCGGCCCCCTCACCGCAGGGCTCGCCGAGCTCGGGCCAGTCTTCATCGACGTCGGTGTCGCCATCGTTGTCGGTGCCGTCGCAAAGCTCGGCCTCGGCGAACTGTTCGAGCTTCAGGCACACGCCGTCGACGTTGCTCAGCGGTTCGGGGCAGGTGACTCCGCCGCAGCCCGCGAGTGGGACCGGCCCGGCCAAAGCCAGCGCTCCGATGAAGGCTAGAGGGAACGCGCGCTCGGCGCAGCTCGGATGTGTTTGCAGGAGTGGTGACATGTCGATGAACGGGTTATCGACGCGAGGCAGTGGCGGTTGCGTGGATTTTTTCGACGCCGAGCGTACCTTTTTTCGCAGCGGGCGGGGTGTGATCCACCTCACAACGCCCGGCGATACCGGGCGCAATTTTCGCTCCGAAGCGAATCGAAGTCAGGGTCCATTCTGGGGAACGCCGAGCAGGAGGCCGTCCGTGAGCTTTCGACTCCGATGAGGCGTTCGATGACCTCGGGGCTGGCATGTCCACCTAGGAGTGCGCCGCCGAGCTCTTCAACCGATGCCGGGCCAGCGGAATCCAAGGCGCACACATCGACTTCCTGATCCGCGCGATCGCTCGCGAGCACGGTGTTCCGATCTTCACGCTGGACCAAGACTTCACGCGCTACGCCGAGGTGTGTCGCATGGAATTGTACCGGCCGCGCGACTCCTAAGTCGATGCTCAGCCCCGATGCGCGCCCGGCGGCGTGCCGCTCCACTGCTTGAATCGTTTGGCGAAGTGGTATTCGTCGTCGAAGCCGACGCGCGCGGCAATTGCGGCAAGGGGGTCGTGGGTGCTGCGGAGTAGATCCGATGCTGCGCTCATTTTCAGGTTCATCGCGTACTTCATGGGCGGGACGCCGACGTGCTTTTTGAAGAGCCGGATGAAATACGACTTGTCGAGCGCGAGCTCGGCGAGAAGGTCATCGAGACTGTACGCAACGGCCACATGTGAGCGCATGAACTCCAGCGCCTGCTCGACAGCAGGATGGCTTCCGCTCGCGCTGGGCGTGTCGACCATCAGGTCGTAGAGCAAGCCCGCCATCCGGGCCGAAGCGGCACGTCGCTGGCGCGCATCGATCGACAAGGCCTGGCGGCTCATTTGGGCGAAGACCGCATGGTAGCGATCACCCAGTCGCCGGATCCGACCCTCGCCGAGAACCGCTTCCAAGTCCTCGGCGAGCGCTGCATCGTGATCGGGGTCGAGCTCGAGAATGGCGATGTATTGGAGGAGATACTCCCCATCGGGGACCACCATTCGGTGCATCGTGCCGGGGCGGGTGTAGAAGAAGTCCCCTCGCTTGACGCCGAACCTCTGCGCGCCGAGATCGAAGACGCCGCGCCCCGCAAGGACGTAGTGAACCTCATAGCCGCCGTGGACGTGCGGTTCGAAAATCCGGAGCGTCCGAGGCACCAAGATACACGAGCTCACGCGCATGATGTCAATATCATACATCGACGGGTCAGCCTCCGCCATTGCCTGCTCGGGGCCTGCGCTCGTATGTTCGCCCCACAATCGGGATCCGTGCGTCGAAAGGAGTCGGGGCCATGCTCGAAGCGATCGAATCCACGCCAAGCGCGGCTGGGTCGAGGGTGCTGACGCCACACGAGGCGCGCATCGAACGCGGCGAGCCGATGGGCCTTGTCGGCGATGCCGCGCAATCGAAGCGTGGACGGATTCAGCGAATGCTCGAGGGCTTTCGCGACACGCCGATTCAGCTCAACCTGAACCGCGCTCGCCTCTTAACCGAGTCGATGAAGGCGACCGAAGGGCAGCCGATGGTGCTCCGCTGGGGCAAAGCCTTGGCGCACATTCTCGAACACCATCCGATTCACATCGAAGAGGAAGAGCTCCTCGTGGGCAGTGCGGGGCCGCCGGGACGCTATGCGGTCGTCTATTGTGAGCTCGTGGGGCCCGGGCGCTTTTACACACACCCTCACGAGCTGACGCCGAGCAAGCCCGGCGAGCCGATCACGATCACCGAGGACGACGTGGCGGCGCTCAAGGAAGAGATTCTTCCGTATTGGGAGCGCAACGCCTATCACCAGGCGACCATGAATGCGCTCCCCGAAGAGACGCGGCGCCTGATGGAGCGAATCTTCGTCGTCACGCCGACCGCAGCGGGACGATCGATGCTCGCTTGGGCCCACGACTACGGCAAGGTGCTCGAGCGCGGGATTGGCTCGATTCGACGAGAAGCAGCGGGGCGACTCGACGCGCTGGATCCGATCGACACGGCGGCCTACGTCGAACAGCGGCCGTTCCTGGAAGCGGTCTGCGTGGTTTGCGATGCGATGGTGGCGTTTGCCCATCGGTACGCCGCGCTGGCGCGATCGATGGCCGCACAAGAGTCTCGTGCGGAGCGTCGCCGAGAGCTTCTCGACATCGCGGACATTTGCGAGCGAGTACCCGAGCATCCGGCGCGAAGCTTCCGCGAAGCGGTGCAGTCCCAGTGGTTCATTCAAACCGTGTCGCGCCTCGAGCAGGCGATCGGCGGGGTGGTCGGCAACGGCCGCATCGACCAGTACCTCTACCCCTACTACCGAAAGGACATCGACGAGGGGCGGCTCACCGATGACGAAGCCTTGGTGTTGCTCGAATCGATTTGGATCGGCATGGCCCGGAGCACGGACCTGTATGCGAAGCCGGGCATGCCGTCGCTGACCGATGGCTTTGCGCACTGGGAAGCCACCACCATCGGCGGCCTCACGCCGGACGGCCGCGATGCGAGCAACGAGCTTTCGTATCTGATCTTGCGTTCGAAGAGGGAGTTCCCGCTGCACTATCCGGACCTCGCAGCGCGCATTCATGCCCGAACGCCCAACGCCTTTCTTCATGCCATCGCCGAAACCATCAAGGACGGATCGGGCTTTCCGAAGCTCTTTTGCGACGACGAGATCATCCCGCTGCTCGTCGCGAAGGGCGGCGCCATCGAAGAAGCCAACGACTATTGCGTCACCGGTTGCTCCGAAACCAAGATGCTCAACCGAGAAGGCGTGGCGACCGGATGCGCTTGGATCAACCTCGGCGCGATTCTCGAAATGACGCTTCGCGACGGGCGCCTCGCGTGCTACGGCGATGGGCTGGTCGGGGTCGGCACCGGTGATCCGAGGACGTTCACGGGCTTCGACGAGCTCTGGGATGCCTTCGTTCTGCAGGTCGAGAACGTCGTTCAACACACGTTCATCCAACAGTACGTGTCGGACACCCTCAAGTCGCAGCACATCGCGTCACCCATGTTTTCGATGTTGCACGACCTCTGCATGCGCAGTTGCAAGGACATTCACTCGGGGCCGATCGAAGGCGCCCTCTATCTCGGGTTCTTCGATGTGATGGGCTTTGGCACCGTCATCGATTCCCTGGCCGCGATTCGCTCGCTCGTCTTCGAAGAACGCAAGCTCACGATGGGCGACCTGCTCGACGCGCTCGACGAGGATTTCGAAGGGCAGGAGGCGATCCGACAGCTGTGCCTGCACGCGCCCAAGTACGGCAACAACGACCCGGTGGTCGATCAAATTGGCCGTGACATCGAGGCATCTTTCACAAACCTCGCCCGGCATCATCGGACAGCCTTCGGTGGCGAGCTCGATCTCCGCTACGTGTCGGTCACCTCGCACGTTCCGCTAGGAGCGGTCGTTGGGGCAACGCCGGACGGGCGCAAGGCGAGGCAGCCGCTTTCGGAGAGCATCAGCCCCTCGCAGGGCGTCGACGTCAAAGGGCCGACGGCCACGCTCATGTCGATCAACAGCACCAAGTGCGCACAGTACAAGGAGCGCGCCGCGCGGCTTCTCAACATGAAGCTTTCGCCGGCGTCCCTGGTGGGAGAGGCGGGGACCCGGAAGCTGATGGCCCTGATCCGCACCGCTTGCGACATGAAGATGTGGCACATCCAGTTCAACATCATCAACCGCGACACGCTGCTCGCGGCGCAGGCTGATCCCGAGAGGTACCGGAACCTGCTGGTCCGCGTCGCGGGGTATAGCGCCTACTTCGTCGACCTGACGCCGGCTCTTCAAAACGAGATCATTCGGAGAACGGAGCACCGATTTTAGCGGGCATACGATGACGCCGAACGAACAGCGCGATCGCGAACCGAGAGGGCTGGTCTTCAACATCCAGAAGTTTTCGTTGCACGACGGCCCCGGCATTCGGACGATCGTTTTTCTCAAAGGCTGTCCGCTCGCCTGTATCTGGTGCTCCAACCCCGAGGGCCAGTCCGCCGCCCCCGAGCTCACCCTCAGCGCCGATCGCTGCATGGGCATCGAGGACTGCGATCGGTGCATCGCCGTCTGCCTGGAGAATGCGATCGGCCCGGACGAAAACGGCGAGCTTCACGTCGACCGGGATGGCTGTGACGGCTGCGGTGACTGCGCTTATGTCTGCCCGCCCAAGGCCTTGGAGGTCGCCGGCGACTGGGTAGGTGTGGATGAGGTGATACGAATCGTCGAAGAAGACGACGCATTTTACACGAGGTCCGGGGGCGGCCTCACCCTCAGCGGCGGCGAGCCGCTGGCGCAGGGTGCGTTTGTCCGGGCTCTTCTGAGGGCGGCGCGAAGCCGTGGCATCGACACCGCCATCGAAACGTCGGGGCTCTGCAACTGGAAAACCTTGCGCGACGTGGCGCCACTGGCCGATCGCATCTTCTTCGACCTCAAGTGCATCGATCCGCAGAAGCACCAACGTGTGACAGGGGTCTCGAACCGGAAAATCCTGGAGAACTTCCGGAGGCTGCGCACCGAGTTTCCTCAAAATGATGTCGTCGTCCGTACACCGGTCATCCCAGGGATCAATGACTCTGAGGCAGAGATTCTGGCGATCGCGGAATTCGTCGAGGAGACGGGGGGCGCTTCTGCCTACGAGCTCCTGCCCTACCACGGCCTGGGTGAGCCCAAATACGCCAAGCTCGGAAAGCACTACGGTTTTAGCCACCTCGAGCCGCCTTCCAAAGAGTGCATGAACGCGCTACAACGAGTGTCGACAGGATGTTCGCCCGCGCGCTCGGCTTCGCCGGTGCACGAGCGAGTAAATCAGTAACTTACCTTAGTCATGGAGGCGTCATGCCTGAACGAACTTTGCTTATGCGCCGAGCGTATGCGCCGGCATTCGTGCTTTTATTTTTCATGCTCGGGAGCTGCTGTCCTCCCACCATCCTCACCGACAGCCTCCCGCCGGGCCGGGTCGGGGAGCCGTACCGCGTGGCTTTGGAGGCCGAGTGCTGGGGTGGGCACTGGTGGGTCAGCGGAGAGCTGCCGCCGGGGCTGTCGTTCAACAGCAATGGCGTCTTCAGCGGCACGCCCCGGTTTGGGGGCCTGTACTTCCTCAATGTGACCTGGGAGGACGTCTTCGAGGGCGACGTGATTTCGAGCGTGACCAGGGCTTTTGACCTGCTGATCTTGGAGGTAGGGGAACCGCTGACCGGTGAATCTGAGCTCGAATTCCCCAACGGCTCGGGTGATTTTGTCTTCTAGGGCGGGCGCCCCATAATGGTAGAGATGAACGCTTTCTTCTCTTGGGGTGGGGTAGCGCGGGTGCGTCTTGCTGTCGCGCTGGCCTTGTTCACCGGGGTGCTGGGCTGTGGCGACGATGCGGTCGCTCCTCCTCGGACCGACCTTCCGTACGAGCTCTACTGCAACATCGCTGACGGGAACTGTCAGCTAGCGATTTACAACTCGGTTGCGGCCAAGCTCGAAGCCACCGGCTTTGCTCCTCCGAAGCTTCGGACGATTTCGGTGGACCAACACGCCGAAGAGGTGCGAAGCAGCATCGACTTGCAGGACCTGACGGGGGAGGATGCATCGACGCGCGGGCTCCGCTTGCTGGGTTTCTTACCGGAAGCGTCCGAGAGCCTCACGGCGACGCAGACGGAGTTCCGTATCAGCCAGATCGCGGCCTATTACAGCTCCAGCAACGACAGGATCACCGTGGTTGATCGCGACTACGAAGAAGTGAGCGCGCAGGCGCTCTTGGCGCACGAATTTGCCCACGCCATTCAAGAGCGTCAGTTCGGTTTTGCGGAAGTCTGGGCCGGCGTGAACAGCGAGGACACCGCGCTTGCGGCCCGCAGCGTGGTCGAGGGCGATGCGAGCCACACCGAGTATGCCTGGACCTACGAGCAGCTCGGGTATTTGCCGGACGAGATCGACTGGGAGGCCATCTACGCCGATGGCAAGTCGCGTCTGGACGAGCGCGTGGTCGATCCGGAGGTGGCCCTAGTCGATACGGCGTCGTTCTTTCCGTATTCCTACGGCTTCGCCTTCATGAGCCAGGCGACGCTCACCAACGGTCTGGCAGCTAGGGGGGTTGCGTTTGGAGCGCCGCCGAGCTCGGCGCTCGAGGTGATGTCCGGTCCGTTCGGCGCTGCACCCACGTTCGACTTCCCCAACGTGGCACATCCCGCGCCGGTCGAAGGACACACGCGGGAGGTCGAGGATCGAATGGGCGCCTGGTACGTGTATGGCTTTCTCCGGCGCAACGGGGTAGCCGAAGAAGAGGCTTGGACGACGGCGCTGAGCTGGCGCGGCGACGAGCTGGCCGTCTACGACACTGGCTCGGAGGTTGCGGCGGTTTGGAGAGTTCGCTTCGAGGAATCGGCGAGCATGGTCCGCGATGCAATCAATGCCGAGACGGAGGGGCGTACACAGACGGCGGTCCTGTTCGAGCAAGATGTGTTCGTGCTGGCGGCCGAGAGCGACCAAGCGCTGCTCGCCTGGGCGGATCAGCCGCTCGATACGATGACGGCGGCTCTGGTTTTGAAAGACGGGCGGCGCCAGGGTGGGGTGTCGGTTGGTACCTGCATGAAATCACTCGACTTTAAGCTCCCAAACCCGCCTCCGCTCTTGCGCTAGCAATAAAACATGGCTATTCTTGCTCTTGAAAGGAGCCGGAATGTCTGTTGCCGTGTCCACCGCCCCCGACGAAGCCAGCGTGGTGAGCAAGGCCTTGCTGCGCGCCGCCGAGGCTCTCGGGCTGTCGTCTGCGGAGCTGGCCGAGATCATCGGGGCGAGCGAGTCGACCTTGTCCCGCATTCGCAATCACAAGCGCGGCCCGATTCCGCTCGGCAGCAAGGAGGGCGAGCTTGCGCTCTTGTTCCTGCGCGTGTTCCGGAGCCTCGATGCCCTGGTGGGTGGCAACGAAGCGCATGCGAAGGCCTGGCTCCGCGCCGAAAATCGTCACGTGGGGGGCGTTCCGATCGGGCGCATGAAGAAGATCGAGGGGCTGGTCGATGTCGCAGAGTATCTGGACGCGATGCGCGGAACGATTTGAGCCGCAGCGGCTCGCCGGGCCTGCGTGGCGTGCGGTCGAATCTCAGCACGTGACCTCGACGCGCAAGCTGGTCGACTCCGACGACGAGCAGCAGGTTCTCGAAGCGTTGATCGACACCGCGAAACCGCCTTGGCCCGTGGGGCGCCGGTTCATCGGGCTTCACTATCTTTTGGCAACACCGTTTCGCCATCCGCCGCTTCGTTACGGCTCGCGCTTTGGTACGCGTCGCGAGCGAGGGATTTTTTACTGTGCCGAGGCGCAGTCGACGGTGTTTGCGGAGAAGGCGTACTACGTCTTGTTGTTTCTGGAGGGCACCGACGCGGAGATCGAGCCTTTGACTCGGCCGCTGACGGTCTTTCAGGTTCGCATCTCGACGAAGAAAGGGGCGGACCTGACGCGCGCGCCGTTTGACGCGTTCACCGAACGGATTTCCTCGCCGAGCAGCTACCGTGATTCGCAGCCGCTTGGTGCGGCCATGCGCGAGGCGGGGATCGCGGCGTTTCGGTTTTCCTCGGCGCGCGATCCCGTTGGCGGAGCGAATATCGGGCTGATCGAGCCGGTGTTCAGCACCAAGCATCCGCTCCACGCAGAGCAGTGGATCTGCACGGCGACCCGGGCGCGGGTAGAGCTCCATCCGGGGCCTGCCGTGATGCGGTCGAGGACGAGCTTCGCGCGCGAAACGTTCGAGGTGGACGGGCGGCTGCCAAGCCCGGGCGTCGAGGCCTGAACCGCTACAAATCGCGTTCGTGAAGGATGGGGCTGGTGTGAATCACGGCGCCCACCGTGAGGACCCAGCTGTCGGCCACCGGAACCGTGTTCGTGCCGCTCGGTGGATTCACGTAGACGAACGGGTTCCAGCCGAATCGCGCAAACACGTCGATCATGACGATGTTCTTCAAGACGTGGGTGTAGCCGCCGCCGATGCCGAGTGGCACGAAGACTTGGTTGCGGGCGACTGGGAACGCGAGGCTCGAGTCGCGGTAGCTTCCTCCGGTCAGATTTCGAGCGACGTTCTGAAA
>CAMYMX010000054.1 GCA_947259605.1 uncultured Polyangiaceae bacterium
TGGTGTCGATCGTCGATCGCGTCCCGGCCTGGGATCTGAACCGAGCCACGGAGTTTGCGGCGGCCTGTCACGACAACGGAATCTCGTGGCTCGAAGAGCCGCTCGACTGGCACGATTACGACGGCCTTGCGGCCTTGAAGAAGGCTTCGAAGGTCAAGATCGCCGGCGCGGAGCTCAACCACGGCTGGGACGAGATCAAGATCATGTTCGAGAAGGACTGCTTTGATATCTATCAGCCGGACGCCTGCTTTGCCGGGGGAATGGCCCAGGTGAAGAAGGTCATCGACGCCTGCCACGAGCACGATCGCATCTACTCGCCGCACACCTGGACCAACGGGATCGGCTTCTACGTGAATTGGAACATGGCTCTGGCCGATCAAAAGAACAGCCACCCGCTCGAGTATCCGCTCGAAGAGCCGTCGTGGATTCCCGAGTTTCGCGAGGGCATCATCGACCCGATTCTGCCCAACGAAAACGGAATGCTGCCGCCGTTCCGGCGCCCCGGGCTCGGCTTCGAGATCGACAGGAAGAAGCTTCGCAAGTACGGAAAGCGGTTCTTCAAGCTCACCGAGACTGGATTGAAGCTTAAGGTGATCCGCGAAAAGGGGATTCGGGCGGCGCTGGATATCAAAAAGCGGAAAGAGTCGCAGTAAGGCGCCCCGGTTCTTACGCCGCTGCCTTCACCTTCTTGCGATTCTCCAAATGCTCCGCATACCCAGCGCACAACGTCCCAAAGGCCGCGTCCGTCCATGGAAAGAAGCCGGCGTAGTTGCCCTTCACCTTTGCGTGGTGAAAATCGTGGTGGGTTGCGCCGTCGCTGAAGGGCATCAGGTGGGTGGGGCTCCAGGGGAAGTCGTAGCCGGCGTGGCCTTCGGCGGCTTCCCACTCGCGGAGCACGATCCAGATGTAGAGCGTGACGACGTGCGCGCCGACGAGCAGCGGGCCGATCAGCATGACGGTGCCTGTCAGAACAAACTCGACCGGGTGCATGTAATTCCCGGTGATCGCCCAGGGCGTCATGATGCGATGGTGCACCGAGTGAACCCTCTTGAACAGCCATCGGCTTTCGTGGAGGCCGCGGTGCATCCAGTAGAACAAGAAGTCGTCGAGCAGGATGAAGAAGACCAGCTGAAGAACGATGACCCACCAGGCGGGCAGCGGCCCTGCGTGCACGTTCGAGAGCCGAAGCAAGGGCCACGCACCCAGCGTGACGATCGCCAAGACCAGGTTGTTGCGGGCGACGTGCCAGAAGGCCGGGCCGACGATCGAGCGGCGGCCGGTCTTCCGTGCTTGGATTCGGTAGGGCTCCGCCCATTGGGGCTGCTTCCAGGCGAGCAGCGTAAAGGGGACGGCGAAGGCCAGGAAGGAGACGAGAGCAAGGACGCTTCCAGCGACTGGAAAGAGCCAGAACAGCGGCTCGCTGTAGATCTCGCGCAACCATTCCCACATCGGACCGCGACTCTAGCACCAGGCGGTCAGGGTTTCACTCCGCGCGCGCCGTACCAGGTCTCCACGTCGGGCCACTTTCCCCATGGAAACACCGCGGCTGACACCAGGCCCGCGAACGCCCAGCCGCCGATCACGGCCCAGGCTCCCATCGGCGCGGGCTCCATGCGTAGCAAGACGGCGATCCCCGCGATGCAGGCGAGCGTCTTGTAGATGACCAGGTACTGGAAAAACACCAAGTAGCGAACCGGCCAGACGGCGCCGAGCGCAAACATGGCGCCTTCACCCATGATCGCGCCGCCGTAGAGGGCTTGCACGAATGGATCGTCGCCGACGTTCAGCCCCATCGAGCCCCAGGCCGCGACGGGGTCGATCATCATCCATGCGCCGATGACGAACGAGGAGGCCGCGAAGAAGAAACAGACGAGACGAATCAATTGGATTCGGCGATCGGAGAGGCCCTGCGCGCTCATGCGGCGACCATAGGGTGACAGCGCAGGCCCCCGCAAGCCGGTTTCACAGCCCGAGCCGCTCTGGAAGGATTTCCAGCACGCCACGTTCGGCGTCTTCTTGATCGGCGCCGATGGAAATCACGTCGAACTTGCCGTGCCCGTCGAGGGGGCCGAGGTTGTAGAGGATGAAGCGCCCCTCGCCGGTCTCGGTCTCAAAGACGAGGTTGCCAAGAAGCTCGAGGAGGTCAGCAAGCCGTGCGCCGACGAGCTCCGGGTAGACCACGTCCTGTGCGCGGTAGGCCGGGCGTGGCTGGTTCAGCAAGCGGTCGAGCAGGCTCATCGGCGCGCTGGTGCCGCCCCAGCGGCCGTTGCATTCGGTGAACAGCACTTGGAAGACGCCTTTCGGGTCGCCCGTCACCAGGTGATCGAAGGAGCAGCGTCCGACATACCCGAGCTCTTGAAGCGCTGCGCCGACCATCAACGCGTCGCTCCCGAGCTTCTGGTTCAACGCATCGGGCAGGGTTGAAGGCCGACTTCCAACGAACACTTTCTCTTCGCCTTTCAGAATCTGCTCATAGATCCCATCGAGACGTGGGTCGCCGAATCCAAGAGGTGGAA
The DNA here is from genome assembly GCA_947259605.1 of uncultured Polyangiaceae bacterium. Classification (GTDB taxonomy): domain Bacteria; phylum Myxococcota_A; class Polyangia; order Polyangiales; family Houyiibacteriaceae; genus SG8-38. Next base: position 2,517 of record CAMYMX010000054.1, read on the forward strand.
TCCAGAGCTGGGTCGAGGGCGACAGGTCCGTATCGAGCCACGCCACCGTGAGCACTTCTTCTCCCTGGGGCCATTCAGTACGCCGCAAGAAAGCTTGAACCATCCGTGCGGCGTCCCTGTCCGATCGCAGGTCACAAGATTCAAAAACGGCGTTGCCCATGGCGGACGCGCACCTCGTTCGCTTGAGGCCGACGCGTTTGTGCCGCTGCGACAGGGCTTGCAGGTCGGTTTCGATGCCCGCGGTGTCCCGTGAGATCCGTGTTTCGACCAATGCTTCGCGTCCGAGCACGCGTTCGACGAGCTCGTCGAACAGGGACTTGTCGTTGGCGATCCACGTCACCGGAGGCGGCGGCGCAAGGACACGTATTGGGGCGCGGCTGTCCACCTGGAGCATGGCCGCCAGCTCCCAGACGTCTTCGATGCCCATGTAGGGATGAATCGTCATGCCGCCCGCCGCGCTTGCCTTATCGACGAGATGCGCGTGGGTAGCTCCCTTGGTGCAGGCGCGCGCAACGGCGATCGGCGGGCCTACCGGGTCGGCGACCAGATGCTCCGGCGCTCCTAGTTGGAGCGTGTCGTGGCAATATGCTTCGTAGCCGGCAACGGCGGGGGTGACCGTCACGTAGAGGTCGTGGTCCCCAGCCCGGAGACGGCCCCGATGCTGATATTCCTCGACCCCCGCGATATCGGCGAGGAACGGGATCGCCGAGACGTCGTCGAGCTGCAGCGTCGGGTGCGGGGTATCGCCGCGGTGCCAGCGGTTCGCTTCGTACGGCTGCAGTTGACTCGCGACGTCGATGTTCGCCCCTAGCGCCCGACCCGCGAGACGCGCCCGTTCCAGGTCCAAGACGGCGTCGCGGGGGTGCGTGCTCACAGCCCCGCTTTAGCGCAGCTGGGCCTGGGTTCCAGCGGGTTTAGTTCGTTGCAGCAGGCGGCACGGGCGGGGCGTAGGTCTTGAGGAAGCCGTTGACTGCCGCCCAGTAGACGTCGTGATCCGGGAACTTCTCCCACAGAGCGCGGGAGCCGTGTTGGCCTCGCGATGCAGGCGTGAAGAGGATCTTCTTCTTTGCAGGGGACGCGTCGAAGATCGGCTTGACCTGCTCGCGCTCTTTTTTGGACGAGGTGACGAAGAGCGGCTGCTTCACGCGCTTGGCAAAGTTCCAGATGTAGACCGGGCTCTTCTGTTTTTCGAAGTACTCGCCTGGAGCGAACGCCATCACCGCCGTCACGACCTCCGGATGCTCGGCCGCCAAGCGAAAGACGAGTGACGCTGAATAGGAGCTACCCCACGCGATGATCCGCGTGACGCCCAGCTCCTTGTGCGCGTAGCGGAGCGCGGCTTCGAGGTCTGCGTAGGCATCTAGATAGCTACGGGGCAGGCCCATTTTCGTAGCTCGCCGATGGGTCTCGTTCTTCACGCCGTTGACGGCGCCGCCTGAACGCTGGTCGACTGCCATCACACGATACCCGGCTTCGACGAGCTTCGGCGCGATCTCCCGGTACTCCCCACGGCTCCACCCGGCCTGATGAAACAAGAGGACCAGCGTGGCCGATTCGTTCTTCGATACGTAGACGTCCGCGCGGCCTTGGATGCCGCCCTCCGTCGGAAAGTTGATGCTCTCTGCACCAGGATTCGCAAGCGCATTGCCCGCCGTACCGGCGAGCATCACTGCGAGCGCCGTGATTACCAAAGTCAACCTTCGCATCTGCTCCTCCTCGGCGAGACGCTCCAGAATCGAAAACGAACCCTCACCTCAGTACACCGAAACCGGAGTTTGGGCGGCGACCGTCAGCGTGGTCGACAGCGGCAGGTCTCGGGAAGAGGTGCCGACGTGAACCGCGTGTTCCAGTCCTTCGAGCGCCCAGGCCGATTCAGCGACGTCGTAGTAGGCGAGGTCGTTCACGGGCAGGGAGATTTCGACGGTCTGGCTCTCGCCTGGCTCCAGCATCACCTTCACGAAGCCTTTGAGGTCACGCTCCGAGCGCTCCACCGCGGACCCCGGATAGGTTGCGTAGAGCTGTACGACCTCCGCGCCCGCCGCCGATCCGGTGTTTGTGACGTCAACGCTGAATGTGACGACATCGCCAGCGATGGCCGTGGACTGACTCGCCTGGAGATTGTCGATGGAGAAGGTTGTGTAGCTGAGGCCGAAGCCGAACGGAAACTCCGGCGTCGCGCCGTTGCGGTCGACATATCGATAGCCGTGAAAGTAGTCGTAGGTGACCTCGAGCGAAACGTTGTCGAACGGGGGCAGTTGGTCGAGGCCGGTGGGGAAGGTGATCGGCAACTTGCCCGACGGGTTGGCTTCGCCGAACAGCAAGTCGGCGATGGCGTAGCCGCCCATTTGACCGGGGTACCAGACCATCAGGAGCGCCTCGACCTCGGGAAGCCAGTCGCCCATCGTGATCGCGCCCCCGCCTTCTAGGACGACTATCGTTCGAGGGTTGGCGACAGCGGCTTCTCGAATGAGTGCCTCCCGTTCTGGGGAAAGGCCGAGGTCGAGCCGGTCGCCCGCGCCGATGATCCCCTCGCCTTCGTCTTCGGCAGTCAGCCCGGTCACGACGATCACCGCATCGGCTGCCCCGATCGCTGCGAGGTCATCGCCATCGAGAACGTCTTTCGCGATGTGGTCAACCACGACCGCCTCGCCCACGGCTTCCTCGATACCTTGCAGTGGCGTCACCACGAATGCGGGCCGGACGCTGCTGCTCCCCGTATCGCCGATGTTCGGCATGTCCGCGAGCGAACCCACGACTGCGATTCGGCTGAGCCCGGCCATGTCGAGCGGAAGCGCATTGGGCCCGTTTTTGAGAAGGACCGCACCTTCGGCCGCCGCCTCTTGGGCGATCGCGAGGTGCGCTTCGCTGGCGATCACGCTTTCATCGACCGGGCTCGGCGCTCCGAGCTCGTACTGTAGCTTCTTTCGCACCATGCGGCGGACCGCGTCATCGACGACTGCTTCGGGCAGCGTTCCTGCGTTGACTTGATTCTCGAGATCTCGAAAGACGAACTTGACCGGCATTTCAAGGTCGAGTCCGTTCTTTGCGGAGTCGGGCTTCGTTCCGAAGGTGAAGTCTGAAAGAACGAAGCCGTCGAACCCCCATTCGCCCTTGAGAATGACTCTCAGGAGAGCTTCGTTCTCGCCACAGAACTGCCCGTTGACCGAGTTGTAGGCGCTCATGACGGAAGCTGCTTGGCCCTCGAGCACGGCCGCTCGAAACTGCTTCAGATAGATTTCAAGCAACGTCCGCTCGTCGATCGTGACGTCGACCTCGAGGCGCGTGTCCTCGATGCTGTTGGCGGCGTAGTGCTTTGGATTGGCTAGTACGTTCTCTTGAACGCCTTGGACGAATGCCACGCCCATGCGCGAAAGCAGGTGCACGTCTTCGCCGTACGTTTCTTGGGAGCGCCCCCAGCTCGGATGCCTCAGGTTGTTGAGCGTAGGCGCCAGCAAGACGTTTCCTCCGATCGCGCGAAGCTCCCGGCCCATGGCTTCGCCGACTCGGCGCTCGACGTTCGCGTTCCAGCTTGCGCCTCGGGCCATTGCGACCGGAAACGCGGTAGCGCCATCGTGCACACTGACCCCTCGAGGGCCATCCGACATCTTGAACGGAGGGACACCGAGTCGTTCGACACCAGGAACGTTCCAAAGCTCGCTGCCGTAGAGGCCCATGATGACCGTGTTCCCGGACATCTGCTGGAGCTTTTCGTCGAGCGTCATCTGGGAAACCAAAGCCTCGACGCGCTCCTCGAGGTTATCGCCGACGCTGCTCTCATTGCTGCTGCACGCGATGATGACCGCGAACGGAACCCAAAAAAGCCTTCTAAGAATCATTGGGGTCGAGCGTACCCGATCCTGATTTGCTGACAAGACCCGCTCCGGGCAGCTCGGGCGCCGTTAGCCGGCGCCCAAGCGCCAGAGGTTCTCGAGTTGGTCGATCGCTTTGGCAGGGTCGCCCTGGTAGCGGATCAGCCCGCGGGATTCGAGCGTGTCGACGAGCTGTTCGGCCTCCAGCTCGGAGCATTTCAGAATCGCGACCACGGCGGCACGAAGGTCACCCTTCCCACGAACGTACCCCGCGGGAGGCGCTTCGCCGAAGCGAGCTGCAAGTTGGCGCCTGAGGTCGTTCAGGTCAATCTCCTCCGGAATCATCGCCAGAATTCTACGACTCGAACGAGTCGATGGCAACGCAGCTCCCGGGACGATTCGAGGCGACTCATGCACCAGGAAACCATCAACGGAATCGTGACCCTCGTCGCGCTCGGCGCAGGCTCGCAGTGGCTAGCGTGGCGCTTGAGGATTCCATCCATTTTGGTGCTGCTCACGGTGGGCTTCATCGCAGGGCCGCTGACGGGCTTCTTCAAGCCGGACGAGGTCCTCGGATCACTCGTGTTCCCTTTTGTTTCGCTCGCGGCGGCAGTCGTTCTTTTTGAAGGCGGGCTCAGCGCGAGTTGGGAAGAGATCAAGGGCGTCGCGACGCCAGTCCGGCGATTGATCGTTCTTGGGATTCCGATCACTTGGGCGATTCTATCGATCGCTGGGCACTACCTGCTCGGCCTGCGAGTCGAGCTCGCGCTCCTTCTTGGCGCGATTCTCGTCGTCACGGGTCCAACGGTCATCGGCCCTCTACTTCGTCATGCCCGTCCGCGGGGGTCGGTAGGCTCCGTTCTGAAGCTCGAAGGCATCATCAACGATCCCATCGGGGCGATTCTCGCGGTGCTGGTTTTTCAGGGTATCCGCGCAGAAGAGGTCGACCGCGCATTCTCGGTGGTGAGCGCGGGTATCTTGAGGGCAACCTTGGTCAGCGCGTTTTTCGGTTTAGTCGCCGCGTTTCTCTTCGTGAGGTTTCGCGAGCGCGATCTATTACCGGAGTTCCTCCACAATGCGGTCGTTCTTCCGTGTGCCCTCGTCGTGTACGCAGGCGCGAACCACATCCAAGAGGAATCCGGCTTGCTCGCCGTCACCATCATGGGCATTGCCCTGGCGTCGCAGAAACGAGTCAGCATGGAGCAGAGCTTGGAGTTCACCGAGCACGTCCGGATTCTTCTGATTTCCACGCTGTTCATCCTTCTCACCGCGCGCATGCAACTCAGCGACATCACCGGGCTTCCAATCGCTGCCTTGGCCTTCGTGGCGGTTGTCATTTTCGTCGCTCGCCCGGCCTCGGTGCTGCTTTCGACCGTTCGCTCCGGCCTTTCCGTACGCGAGCGTATCTTCCTCGGCGCCATGGCTCCCCGAGGCGTCGTTGCAGCCGCCGTCTCGTCGCTCTTTGCGCTCGAGCTCGTCGAGACCGGCTACGAGGAAGCCTCAATTCTTATGCCGGTCACCTTCGCCGTCATCGCGCTTACGGTTCTGACCTCGGGTGTCTCGGCTGTTCCGTTGCTCAGGCGACTTGGGCTCGCCCAGAAGAAGCCGCAGGGCGTGCTCATCGTCGGTGCCGACCCCGTAGGCCGCACCGTCGCCCAGGCCCTACGCCAGCACGGGTTTCGGGTGCTCCTCGTCGATTCCGATCAGGGCAAGGTCGAAGAAGCCCGGTCGCTCGGGCTCGAGGTGGTGAAGGGCGAGGTCCTCTCCCGCCGGGTCTTGCGAAGTCTCGACTTGGACGGGATCGGGCACCTGCTTGCGCTGACCCCCAACGACGACGTGAACACGCTAGCGGCCGCCCACTTCATGAGGCTCTTCGGAGCAGCCAACGTGCATCAGATTCAGCCGAGCAGCCATCGAGGGCGTCCAATGCCCGGGTATGCAAGCGAGCTTCAGGCGCATACGTTTGCGGGCGGGGCTACCCTCGGCAAGCTCGAGGCGCTCTCTAAATCGGGAGCCTCGGTGACGGTGACGCCGGTCGAGGAGACGGTTACGCTGGAACAAATGCGAGAACAACTCGGCATGGACACAGTTCCCCTGTTCGCGGTGAGCAACGATGGGGATTTGAGCTTCATCCGCGCGGACGAACCGCTGCCAAGCGCGGCCAAGCTCGTCGTACTGACGCCGCCCTGACGTTCGTCGTCGATTGAAGCGAGCTCAAGCGGATCGTACCGCGTGCTTCTTGAACTCGATTCGCGCGATGGTCCGCCTGTGGACTTCATCCGGCCCGTCGGCGAGTCGCAAGGTTCTACTTTGGGCCCAGGTCTCGGCCAGGCCAAAGTCGGTGGTGACCCCTCCGCCACCGTGTGCCTGAACGGCGTCGTCGAGAACCCTGAGCGCGGTCAGCGGCGCCTTCACTTTGATCATCGCGATTTCGGCGCGCGCCGCCTTGTTGCCGACCTTGTCCATCATGTCGGCAGCCTTGAGCGTCAGTAGCCGAGCACATTCGATGTCGATCCGAGCGTCCGCCACGCGCTCTTCCCAAATGGACTGCTCGTAGATCTTTTTGCCAAACGCGGTGCGGCTCATCAAGCGGAGGCACATTTTCTCGAGCGCTCGCTCGGCCACGCCGATCAGACGCATGCAGTGATGAATCCGCCCCGGGCCGAGACGCCCCTGCGCAATCTCGAAGCCGCGACCTTCGCCGAGAAGCATGTTACTCGCCGGAACGCGAACACCGTCAAAGAGCACCTCGCCGTGCCCGTGGGGCGCATCATCGAACCCGTATACAGGAAGGTAGCGCTCGACCGTCACGCCCTCCGTCTCGCGAGGGACGAGGATCATGCTCTGCTGAAGGTGGGACGAAGCGTTTGGATCGCTCTTACCCATCACGATCATGATCTTGCAGCGCTTGTCCATGATGCCGGACGTCCACCACTTGCGGCCGTTGATCACGTATTCATCGCCGTCACGGCGGATCTCGGTGCAGATGTTGGTCGCATCCGACGAGGCCACTTCGGGCTCGGTCATGGCGAACGCCGAGCGAATGCGACCAGCAAGCAACGGCTCCAACCATTCCTGTTTTTGTGCCTCCGTGCCGTAGCGGTCCAGCACTTCCATGTTGCCCGTATCTGGGGCAGCGCAGTTGAAGACCTCCGGTGCAAACGCGACGCGGCCCATGATTTCGCAAAGTGGCGCGTACTCTAGATTGGTGAGCCCCGCGCCGCGTTCGCTCTCGGGCAAAAATAAATTCCACAGGCCCGCATCCTGTGCCTTTTTCTTCAGCTCTTCGATGAGGGGCGGCGTGTCCCAGCGGTCTGGAAGCGAAGCGTGCTGTTCGCGAACCGCGGCTTCATTTGGATAAATCTCCGCCTCCATGAATGCCTGGAGGCGGGAAACCAGAGCTTGTGTCTTATCGCTGTACGTAAAATCCATGACTGTCCCCTGACTAGTCGACTGACAAGACCACTTTTCCGCGGGCTCTCTTGGTTTCCATGTATCGGTGGGCTTCGGCGACGTCGGCGAGCGGGAAGGAACGGTCGACCACGACGCGGAGGCCGCCGGCGTCGATCTGTTGGCGCAGCCAGTCGAGCTGGTCACGCTTGGATCTCACGATCACCAGCTTCGCGCGCTTTCGGCGCACGAAGCTTCTGGCGACATCTTTGAAAATGCGAGCGCTTGGAATCGTGTTGACGTATGTGCCTCGCGCCGAGAGCAGCTCTTTCAACTGCTCGAAGCGGTAGTTGCCAAACACATCGAAGATCACGTCGAACTGTTCGTCGAGGTCCACGAGCTCTGTTTTCGTGTAGTCGATGACGCGATCGGCGCCGAGCTCGGTCACGAGCTCGACGTTTCGGTGACTGCACACGGCGGCGACGTGCGCCCCCAGGATCTTGGCGATCTGGACCGCGAACACCCCGACACCACCGGACGCGCCGTTGATCAAGACCGTCTGGCCTGCCTTCAGATTCGCGTCATCGCGCAGGGCCTGGAGCGCCGTTTGGGCGGCCAGCGGAACGGCGGCGGCCACTGCCAGCTCAATCGAAGCCGGCGCCTTGGCGAGCTGCTGGCAATCTACGGCGGCGTACTCCGCATAGGCACGGCCCGCGAAGTCGTTGATCATGCCGTAGACCTGGTCGCCTTTCGCCAAATCGGCGCCAAGCCCGACCTCGACGACTTCGCCAGAGATGTCGTGACCGACAATTAGCGGGAACTTCTTGCCCGTCGCAATTTGGAACTTCCCCTTACGGACGATGACGTCTTTCGGGTTCACCCCGATGAAGCGCGTCCGAACCAGGACTTGGCCGCGTGCCGGAACCGGACGAGGGACGGTGGCTAATCGCAGCACTTCCGGACCGCCGTACCGGTCGATGAGCACCGCGCGCATGGTCGCGCTCGGATGCAGGTGCTTGCCGTACTGCGGCAGCGCACTCATTTCTTGGTGAACCGGTACAGCGAAAGGCCGGAGAGAATCTTGGGCTGAAAGAAGGTGCTCTTTTCGGGCATGACCACCTCCGGATCCTCGAGACCGGCGTCGGCCACCGCCATGAGCTCGTCGAGGCTCACCGGGTGCAGGGCAATCGCCATGTCGTAGTCGCCGCGGTCGACGGCTGCTTTCATTTCATCGAGGGCAGACTCGGAGTAGTAATCGAAGTGAGCGGGGTCAACGACCATGTCGTGGGTCAGCCCGAGCTTTGGGTAGAGCTCACGCTCGAGGATCGCGCAATCGAGGCGCCCGACGACATCCTTTGGAGCCTCTTGCGCATCGAGCTCGAAGCAGCCGTTCTTGGTGTAGATGCAGAAGCTGTGCTTTTTCGGAGTGCGGAATGAATCGACCGGCCGCAGCGGAAGGTCGCCGGCAATCTCGGCGAAGGGTCGAATGCCGTTGATGACTCGATTGTACGCCTGAATCACGGCTTCCTCGGTGACGTAGCAGAGGAAGTGAGTCTGTTCGTTCAAGAGGCTCGCGTGGTAGCGGTGGTGACCGTCGGCGATGTACAACGGCTCGGTAGCGAGCGCTGCCTGGATCGCGCGACCCCTCTCGCTGGCCTCGGGCACACGCCAGACCTTGTTTTGAATGCCTTCGAGCTCGCTGAAACCGCCAAACGTGCTGGTGAAGTCGTAGACCGGATCCGCACCTTGTTTCGCCTGATCCAAAATCGAGGCGATCGGCGCCCGCGTCAGAACGAACACCGGCCCGATGTGGAGTCCTGTGGCGCGCCGCATTGCAATGCGACCTTTGACCTTGGCGTCGAAGGTTTTCTCGTGACGAATGATCTGCTTCGCCTCGTACGGGGAAACCTCTGCCGCCGCGAAGACGCCGGTTCGCCGACCCTCTTTCCAGGTCTGCTCGTACACGTAGTACGCCGGTTCGGCATCTTCGATGAGCGACCCGTCTGCGAGGAGGCGATCGCGCGCTGCCGCAGGCTCCGGCCCCAAGATGATGTGGTAGAGCGAGCTCGGTTCTCGTTCGAGCAGCTTTTCGAGTGCGGTGCCTGGCTTGATCACGTCATACGGCGGGGACGCGATTCGAGACACGCGGGTCGGGTCCGGGCGCAGGCCGGTGAGTCCGATCGTGGCGA
>CAMYMX010000055.1 GCA_947259605.1 uncultured Polyangiaceae bacterium
AATCCTCCCTGGCGCGGCATTCGCTTTGCTCTGCCTTGCCGGCGCTTTGCGCCGGGCTTCGCCCTTCGGGCTCGCGCTGCCGCGCATGGCTTGGGGCGGTTTTTTCCGCGCCCCGATCCTACCCCCGCGCCACCTCCCGCCGCAGCACTTCCCCCGTGTGGCTCCGCTTCCTCTTCGCGATCGTCTCCGGTGTCCCCTGCGCCACTACGCGACCGCCGTGAGCACCTCCCTCTGGTCCGAGATCCACGATCCAATCCGCGGCAAGCATCACGTCGGGGTGGTGTTCGATCACGGCGACGGTGTCGCCCCGTTCGACCAGCCGATCGAGCACGGTGAGTAGACGGTCGACGTCGTCGCGGTGCAGACCAGTCGTCGGTTCGTCCATCACGTAGAGGGTCGGGCCCGTGTGGAGCCCCGCCGCGAGCTCCGAGACGAGCTTGATTCGCTGCGCTTCGCCGCCGCTGAGCGTGTTCGAGGCCTGGCCGAGATGTAAATAACCGAGGCCGAGCTCGTCGAGGAGCTCGAGGGGTTCGCGGATCTTCCTGACGGGCGAGAAGACCTCGACCGCTTCGGAGACTTCGAGCTCGAGGAGCTCGCCGGCGTTGAGGCCCTGCCAACGTACCGAAAGCGTCTCCGGCGTGAAGCGCATGCCGTTGCAGGACTCGCAGGGCACGTCGACGTCGGGCAGGAAGGCCATTTCGACGTGAATCGAGCCCTGCCCTTTGCACTCGGGGCAGCGGCCTTCTTCGACATTGAACGAGAAGCGGCTGGCGGTGTAGCCGCGCGCGCGGGCCTCTGCGGTTCCGGCAAGGAGCTGGCGTACGGTGTTCCAGATTCCAATGTAGGTCGCGGGCACCGAACGCGGAGTGCGTCCGATGGGGCTCTGGTCGATCTCAATGGCGCGCTTGAGCGGCGCAAAGCCCTTGATCTCGGCGAACTCGCCGGCCGGTAGGTCGTTGACCATCCCCACGGCGTCACGAGTGGCGCGGAGCAAGACCTCGCGGACCAGCGAGCTCTTTCCCGAGCCGCTGACGCCGGTCACCGCGACGAAGCGTTCGAGGGGAAATCGAACGTCGACCCCTTTGAGGTTGTGGTGGTTCACCCCGCTGAGCTCGAGCCAGGATACGTCTCGCACCGGGCGCCGTTGGACGGGCACCTTTGCCGGCCGCTCGAGGGCCGCGGCGGTGACCGAGCCCTTCATCTGGTGAAGCTTGCCCTGCGAGACGATGCGGCCGCCGTGTTTCCCGCCTCCCGGTCCGACGTCGATGACGTGATCGGCCGCGCGGATGGTGTCGGCGTCGTGCTCGACGACGAGCACCGAGTTGCCCCGGTCGACCAAGCCCCGAAGCGCGCCGAGGAGACGTCCAGTGTCGCGCGGGTGAAGGCCGATGGTCGGCTCGTCGAGGACATAGAGCACCCCGGTCAGGCCGCTCCCGAGCTGCGCGGCTAGGCGTACCCGCTGCATCTCGCCGCCGCTCAGCGTGTTGGCCGCGCGGCCGAGCCCCAGATAGCCGAGGCCCACCTCTTCGAGAAACGAAAGACGGCGAACCGCCTCGTGGAGCGGGGTCTTTGCGATCGTCGCGTCGCGGCTCTCGAGCTCGATCTCTCCCAAGGTTTCGATCGCTTCGGTGACGCTTTGATCGAAGAGCTCGGTGATCGACATTTCGTCGACGGTCACGCCACGGGCGAGCGGCGAAAGGCGAGTCTGGTCGCACTGATCGCAGAGGCGCCGTTCGCCCGTCGGTTTTCGGCGACGTCCGCGCCCACGCTTCTCGATGATCTCGCCGCGCCCCTCGCAGACCGAGCACTGCCCCTGCCGCGTGTTGAACGAGAAGAATCGGGGATCGAGCTCCGGGTAACCAACGCCGCAACTCGGGCAGGCGCGCTTGCTCGAAAGCTGCATTTCATCCTTGCCCGCGATGGCCCAGGCGGCGCCGTCACCGACTTTCAACGCCTTTTCGAGAAGCTCGAGCAATTCGTTGCTCTTGGCCTGCACACGTCCGACGACGAGCTCCACATCGTGTTCGGTGTACCGGTCGAGCTTCATCCCGGCTTCGAGCTTCCAGATTTCGCCATCGATCCGCGCTTCGGTGAAGCCGTCCTTCATGGCTTTTCGAAACAGCTCGCGATGGATGCCCTTTCGGCCCCGTACGACGGGCGCGAGCAGCGTGACCTTCTTTGCCCCGAAGCGGCGCCTCAGGGCCCCGACCAGTTGGGCCGCTGGCCTGGCGGTGATCGGCACCTGGCAGTCGACGCAATGCAGCACGCCAATACGGGCCCAAATCAAACGCAGATAGTGGGAGACCTCCGTCACCGTGGCGACGGTCGAGTTGGCCCCGGCTCGCGTCATACGTTGTTCGAGCGACACGCTGGGCGGCACGCCGACGACCTGGTCGACCGCGGGTCTCGGAAGCTGGGGCATGTATTGACGCGCGTACGGGGAAAGGGTTTCGAGATAACGACGCTGCCCTTCGGCGAAGAGCACATCGAACGCCAGCGTGCTCTTTCCGCTGCCACTCGGTCCGGTGAGCACGACCAGCTCATCACGAGGGATGTGAACGGTGATGTTCTTCAAGTTGTGTTCTCGCGCCCCGGCGATTCGGATTTCAAGCAGCGGTGGTCGCTGGGCATTCGCCTTCTTGGGTTTCCGGTTCGTTGCGCTCTTCGTTCCAGTCCCGAGGGCGCGCGCGAGGTACGGGGCCGTCTGCGATGCCTTCTTCTTTGCCACCTGCTCGGGCGTGCCCTTTGCAACGAGCTTGCCGCCTTCGTTTCCGGCGCCCGGCCCAAGGTCGATGACGTGGTCCGCGTGCCCGGCGACCTGCATGTCGTGCTCGACGACGATCACGGTATCGCCGCGCTCCACGAGGTCGTCGAGGACCTTCATCAGGGGTTCGACGTCGTTGGCGTGGAGGCCGGCCGTTGGCTCATCGAAGACCAACAGCGAGCCCGGTGACGCTCGCAGGAGCGCCTCGGTCAGCTTGAGGCGCTGCGCTTCGCCTCCCGATAAGGTGTTGAGCGGCTGTCCGAGACGCAGGTACCCTAGGCCCACGTCGAGCATCGGCCGAAGGGCCCGGCTGATCACGGCGTCTTCGGCGAAGTGCTCGGAAGCCTGCCGGGCAGTCAGCTCGAGCACCCCGGCGATGTCGAGGCCCAGGTACCGGACATCGAGGACCGGACCGACGAAGCGGCGCCCCTGACACTCCGGACAGCTGAACACCACGTCGGCGAGAAACTGCATCTCGACGGTCTCGGCGCCATCGCCCCGGCACGCTTCGCAGCGGCCGCCCGTCACGTTGAACGAGAAGAATCCGGGCTTGTAGCCACGCTCTTTGGCCAGCGGCTGCTGGGAAAAGCGGGTTCTAAACACATCCCAAATCTTCAAGTATGTCGCTGCGTTTCCCCTCGAAGTTCGCCCCAATGGAGCTTGGTCGACGCCGATGGCGCCGTGGAGGGCTGCAAATCCGTTGATGCTCGCGTGATCGAGCGCTGCGCCGTCCGACTTGAGGCCCAGCTTGCGTTGGACGGCCGGCAGCAGGGTCTCCAGAACCAAGCTGCTTTTACCCGAACCGCTCACGCCGGTGACGCAGGTCATGACCCCACGCGGGAAGGCGGCGTCCACCGAGCGAAGGTTGTGCCCGGACGCACCTTTGATCTCGAGCCAACCTTTGGCTTTGCGCCGGCGTCGCTTCACCCGACCGTTGGATTTGAGCGCCGCGCCGGTGGAGGTCTTGGCGACCCGAAGCTGGGCCGGTGTTCCGTCGAAGACGATCTGTCCACCGTTCTCGCCGGCTCCGGGACCGAGCTCGATCACGCGGTCTGCGCCGAGAATCATCTCCCGATCGTGCTCCACGACGACGGCGATGTTTTCATCCCTCGACAGGGCGCGCACCACGCCGAGGAGTCGCTCGACGTCTTGTGGGTGCAGGCCCACGGTGGGCTCGTCGAGGACGAACATCGCACCATTGAGCGTCGCCCCGAGCGCGCTGGTGAGCGCGACGCGTTGGGTCTCGCCGCCGGAGAGCGTTCGAGAGGTGCGATCCAAGGAAAGGTAGCCGAGGCCGACATCGTGCAGGGCTCGAAGGCGCCCGATGGCTTCGCGCCAAAGCAGGCCAGCTCCGGCGTCGCCCGCGAACCGGGCCTCCTGCTTTTCGAGAAACGAAAGCGCATTCGATGCAGGCAGCCGGTAGAGGTCTGGCAGGCTCAATCCATCGATGTGCCACGCGAGCGCTTCGGGCCTGAGACGGGTGCCGTGGCAAGCCTCGCAGGTTTCGTATTTTCGGTAGCGCGAAAGGAAGACACGAACGTGCATCTTGTATGCGCGCGATTCCATCCACTTGAACCAGCTTCGAATCCCCCACCAGCCCTTGGGGTAGCCGATCTCGTCCCCTTCGATGAGCCAGTCGAGCTGTGCCGGCGTCCAATCACGAAGCGGCTTGCCCAGAGGAATGTCCGCCTTCTTCGCTTTCTTCTTCAGCTCTCGGCGCTCCCAGGTCGTCGCTTTCCCTTGCCAGGCGCGAATCGCGCCTTCGTCGGGCGACAAATCGTAGTCCGGGATCACCCGGTCGAGGTCGATTTCGATCGTCCGACCGAAGCCGCGGCAGGTCTCACAGGCGCCGATCGGGCTGTTGAAGCTAAAGAGCCCCGGTGTTGCGCGTCGAAAGGACCGGTCGCAGTGGGGGCAGTGCAGGCCCTCGGAAAATCCGAGGTCCTTGCCCTCGGCGGTCCAGACGGTGGCTCGGCCAGACCCTCGCCGCATCGCGTCTTCGAGGGCTTCGACCAGGCGGGCCTGGTCCCTCGGCCGCGCGACGGTTCGGTCGGCGATGACGTCCAGGTGCGTGCTCCGGCCGTTGGTCACCTCGCTCGGCCGAACGCCGTCGAGGTCGCGGACTTTACCGCCGACCCGGACGCGCCGGTACCCGTCACGCAGCAAGCCTTCGCGAACGCCGATGAAGTGCTCTGCGTCGGCCACGGCAACCGGATAGGTCACCAGTATCTTTTTGCCTGCGAGCTCGGTCACTACGCTTTGCGCGGCGCGCGTCGGAGCATCGCGGTGCACGAGAGCACCGCAGCCCGGGCAGTGAAGCTCGGCTGCGTGGGCCCAGAGATGCTTTGCGTAGTCCGCGATCTCGGTCATCGTGCCCACGGTCGAGCGACTGGTCCGAACGGGCGCCTGGCGATCCACAGCGATTCCGACCGGAACCGGGTCGAGCTCATCGACGGGCGGCCGTGAAAGCCGTTCCAGAAACTGCCTCGCGTACGCGCTGAAGCTTTCGACGTAGCGTCGCTGGCCCTCGGCGTAGAGCGTTTTGAACGCAAGCGACGACTTGCCCGCCCCCGATGGCCCCACGATAGCAAGGTAGGTCCCCGGTTCGATATCGAGATCGATCGCACGGAGGTTGTTCGTGCGCGCGCCGCGTAGCTTGGTCGGGAGCATTGCTAGCGTCGCCCCCAGCGCCTTCGGAGCACCCAGGTGGCCCCGAGCAGGAGCACGATCACTGCGATGTACCAGGGATTCGTAAGGGGCTGCTTCGATGTCAGGCCGGCGGCACGGCGGGTGGTCGCCGCCAACTCGGATAGAGCCGGCACATCTTCGACGCCCATAAACAGCCGACCACCGGTCTTCGTCGCCAGCGCTTCGAGCTCCGACGGCGCGACTTCGAGCTCCGCGAGCTCATCACCGCTTTGTTCGACGATGAACACCTCGCGCGCGACGTCCTCGTTCTCCACCGAGGCGACGATCTCGTACGCCCCGGGCTCGGCCGGTGCCCGCACGGTGGCTTGAAGCAGACCGTCTTCATCGGTTTCGACGACCGCGACGGCATCCTGTTGGGCTGCGGGCTGGAACTGGATCTCGACGCGCGCCTTGTCCATCGGCCGATAGTTGTCGTCGCGAAGCTTTCCGGAAATGACGAGCTCGCCACCAAGCCCGTAGCGTGCCCTGTCGGTAGAAATTCGCGCCGGCTCGAGCAGCGGATCGTGGGTGAGCCAGCGAATCATCCGATCCCAAAACAGCTCGTATTCGTCGGAGCCGACGGTGCTGTCGTCTGCGGCGAAGCGCCATCGCCAGGACGCATCGGCCGTCATGGCCGCGACTCGCCCCCGGCCCGCTTCGCCAACCACGAGGATCGGAACCCTCGCACCGCCGCGAAGGCGAGCACGCGGATGCTGGAGTAATACCTGAGCCCCGTCTTTGACCCCGCTCACCATGTTGGCGCCGTACAAGGCCGGAAGGGCTCTCCAAGTTTGCCGCGTCAGCGCGGGGTCCGGTCCGAGGGCGACGATGGGATGCCTTGCAAGCGCCTTGCTGACCTCTGCGCGGTAGCTTCCCTTGAGCACGCCGGGCGCCCCAAGCTTGACCGGCAAAATCTGTTCGATGGCCGTGCCCGCGTAGCGACCCTCCGCGAAGGAGCGGTCACCACCGATCATCAGGAACGAGCCGCCGCGCTGCACGTACTCTTTGATGCGCGGCAAGTAGGACTGCATCTCGTAGGGCGCGTAGTCGAAGTTCTGAAAGATGATGACGTCGAAGCTGCCGAGATGTTCGCGAAAGAGCTCGTCGGTCGGAAAAGGAATCAAGGCCAGCTCGTCAGTCGGGGCGGCAGTCAGGTCCGCCGCGGCGCGCAGAATGAAGAACGACACCAGGTCGACAGAGCCGTCGCGCTTCAAGAAATCGCGGAGGAATCGAACATCCCAACTCGGTCGCCCCGCGACGAGCAGTGCGCGAAGCCGCTCCCGACCCACACGGAGAAGTGCCGCGCGATCGTTGTTCTGGGAGACCTCGTCGTTCGAGGCCGCCGGAATCAGAAGGCGATAGAGCGAGCGGCCCGTCCGTTGAGGAGTCACCTCGAAGGTCAGTATGCCGCGGCCGTCTTGGTCGAGCTCGGCGACCATTTCCTGCTCGAGCCGGCTCTCATGCCAGAGCTGCACGCGAAGCTCCGCACTTCGCAGGTCGCCCACCGCGCGCACATCCACTCTGATGATCGCCGGAACGCCTACGTATGCCGCTGCATCAGCGTGGAGCGATACGATGGCCTGGTCGTCGAGCGGATCGTCGCCACCGACGACGACGCTGTGAATCACGGGCGGAATCTGGCCGAGCGCAACGGTCTCGGCACGAAAACCGGCGTCGGCCGCGTCGGTGATCACGATGACAGAGCCGATCTCTCGATCCAGCCCCTTCCCCAGAACGTAGTTGAGCGCGTTGCGGAGTCGGGTCTCGTCGTCGGAAGGTTCGTAGCGCTCGCCGAGGCCGTCCCAGACCGCTGCACGCACGCTAGATCCAAAAAGGTAAACGACCGGGCTGACGCGGTCGTCGTCTTGCCAGTCGTCGATCAGCGCGCTCACCGCGTCGCGCCTGGGGCCATCTTTGCCCGAGAGCGTCATGCTTCGAGAGCTGTCGAGGAGAATGACCGTCCCCCCGGCGACGTCTTCGAAAGTTTCGCGCACGAGGGTGATCTGAACGGCGAGTAGATAGACCGCCAAGATGCCGAGCCCCCCAAGCGCGCCCAGCGTGAATTTTCGTCGACGGTCGCTCTCTCCGCGGATCGACCGAAGCTCGACCAACCAGAGCGCAAAGAGCGCGAGGCCGAGCACCCAGGCCGTCGTATTCCCTCCCCAAACCCCGAGCTGCCACTGCCAGTCCGTCACGCGAGAACCTCAGCGTCCCGAGCCACGGCGACGCATGATGAACGGCGCATGCACCTGGTCGTCTTTGTAGTCGGTGCAGAGCGCGTAGATCACCAAGTTTACCCCGAGCCTAATCGCCTGCTCTCGCTGCCGCTCACCGCCTGGAACGACCGCTTGGCTCCATGCGCCGAGCTTGTCCCGCTGCAGCGCCCCACCGAGGTCGTGACGCGAGTACACGATGGCAATGCGATCCCCGTACGTGATGCCTTCGAGGAACGAAGGACCCTGGACGCGACCGATCGGCCTTGTAAGGAGATAGAACGATCGGTAAATCGTGTGCTCGTCGGATATCGGTTTCAGCGGGAGCGCCGGAAACGCACGGAGCAGGTCGCGACGCAGCGCACGATCAAACGCCTCGCCTCCGGCGGTGGCATCGTCAATCAGAATGAAGCCGCCGCGATGGATGTACTTGCGAAGGCCTTCGATCGCATCTTCGCTGAGCGGCGGAAACTCCGCACTCCCGCGCCAGTACACGAACGGGCTTCGATAGAGAGACGCTTTGTCGAGCCTGGCGCGTCCGGGCTCGAGGATGGGCTCGACGCTGGATCGCTTGCGCACCTCCCATGCGAGACGCTCGGTCACGCTTTGGGCGCCCGCCACACCTTTGCCGAGGTCGAGCGATAGGATTTCCACGTCGGTCGCATCGCCAAACGCAGCGGCGCGCGGTGTCGGAGACACTGAAAGGCAGGCCAGTACCAACACAAGGCGACCCGACTGCACCCCAAAGATGGCCCGCATGGACACAGGAGTACCAATCATGGGTCAAAGCGCAAGCCGGGTTGACCTAGACACCGTTCGCGATGAAAGTGCCGCCGTGTCGAAGGGCCCAGTTGGCGCTTGTGCCGCGATCGCGTTGCTCACGATTGGATTCGGTTGCGAAGGCAACGGCCCAACCACGGATTCATTTTTGCCGGGGGTGGTGTCGAAGGACGCGCCTGCGCTGCTTTCGCGAACGCGTCCGCTCATGAGCACGGTGTTCCAGATCCAAGTCGACGCCCCACCGCCGAACGCGGAGAACGTCATTCGTCAGGCGTTTGAAGAAATCGAGCGATTGGAAACCGTCTTGTCGGAATGGCGCGACGATAGTGACGTCTCCAAAGTGAACAGCCTGGCTGGAAAGAAATCGGTCAAGGTTGGTCCCGACGCTTTGCGTGTCGTCGATGCAGGCATGGATGTCTCGACGTGGTCGCGCGGCGCGTTCGATCTATCTTGGGCGGCGCTCTGGGGCCTCTATGATTTTCGTCCCGACTCGATCAAGATTCCAACCCCCGAGCAGATCAAGACGCGCATCGCCCTGATCGACTATAAGAACATCCGCGTCAGCAAGAAGTACCAGACGGTGTTCTTGAAGAAGCGCGGGATGGCCATCGGGACCGGGGGCATCGCCAAGGGCTACGCGCTCGATCATGCCGGTGCGATCCTCCGGGGCGCTGGCATCGACAACTACATGATCTTTGGGGGCGGCCAGGTGCAGGTGCACGGAAAACGCGACGGCCGGCCCTGGCGTGTTGGCATCCAACACCCGCGCGACACCGGCAGCTATTTCGCGGCGCTAGAGTCGACCGGGGCCTCCTTTTCGACCTCAGGGGACTACGAGAACGCCGTCTTCGATGGCGCGGGCAAACGCTGGCACCACATCATCGACACCAAGACCGGCCTCCCTGGGGACAAGTCTCTGTCCGCGACGATCATGACGTCGGAAGGAATCTATGCCGATGCCCTAAGTACGGCAGCGTTCGTGCTGGGGCCAGCGAAGGCCCTCAAGATGCTCAGCCGAATCGCGTACCCCGCCGAAGCGGTCATCGTCGGCGCGGACTGCAAGGTCTACATGAGTCCAAAGGCCAAGAAGCGGATCCGGATGAATGTGGATCTCGTCGACGGCCGGCTACCGAACTGCAAGCCTTAGCTTCGCTCGTCCATTGACACGAACGCACGATCGGCTTCACCGACCCAAATCTGAGTGGGACGAAAGATGCGATTGCCTTCGAGCTGTTCGAGCAAGTGCGCAAGCCAGCCGGCTACGCGCGAGATCGCAAAGATCGGCGTGAACAGATCCGTCGGGATGCCAAGCTTTTGGTAGACGATGCCGCTGTAGAAGTCGACGTTGGGGTAGATTCCTTTGCCTCCGACCAGATCGGCCATCTGGGTTTCGAGCTCGACGGCAACGTCGTACTCGGGCGTGCTCCCAAACTTGGCAAACAGCTGGGTCGCGAGCCCTTGAAGGATCGTCGCGCGCGGGTCTTTGACCTTGTAGACGCGGTGACCGAAGCCCATGACCTTCTCTTTGCGTGCCAGGCGATCCTCAGCCCAGCGGCGTATGCCGTTGGCAGAACGGTCGCTGATGCCGTCCAGGGTCGAGAGCACCTGCTCGTTGGCGCCGCCGTGCAGCGGGCCGGCGAGGCTCCCGATCGCGGACGCGACGACCGCATAGGGGTCGGTCAGCGTCGAGCCGGTCACCCGAGCCGTGAACGTCGAGGCGTTCATCGAATGCTCGGCGTGGAGAATCAGAGCCACGTCGAAGACCTTCACGGCGAGGCTCGTCGGGACTTTGCCTTCGAGCATGTAGAGGAAATTGGCCGCGTGACCGAGCTCGGTGCTCGGCTTGATCGGGTCGTCGCCTTTTCGAATCCGATCCCAGGCGGCGACGATGGTCGGGACCTTGGCGAGCAGGCGGATCACGCTGAGCCGGAGGAACTCGGGGTCTGAAATGTGGTCGCCCTTGTAGAACATTCCCATTGCCGCAACGGCCGCGGTCAAGGCATCCATGGGTTCGCCGCTTTCCGGCAGCGTCTTCAGCAGGTCGATGATGCGGAACTTGAGGCCGCGCTCGGCGATCATCTGATTGCGGAACTCGTCGAGCTGTGTCGTGGTCGGCAAGCGCCCGAAAACCAGCAAATACGCGACTTCTTCGTACGAACAGCGCTCGGCGAGAACCTCGATCGGATAGCCTCGGTACTGGAGCTTCCCCACGGAGCCGTCGATCAAGCAGATGCTGCTGCGAGCCGCCGGAACGCCAGCGAGGCCGGGAATGTATTCTGGCGCGTCCGTCATCCTCTCCACCTTTAGGCTCAAAGCTCCGGCGGCAACCTAGTCGTTCACCCAACGGGCGCAAGCCGATGCGAAAAGCCTTGCAAATGCGGGTCGCGCGGCCCCGAGGATCAGATCGGCGGCTTCCTCCAGCACCTCCGCGCGACGGCGTGCTTCGGCGGAAGCCTTCGCGCCGCGAATCACGATGCGAAGATCGGGGTTTGCATCGCCGTTCTGCTCCAGGAGCGTCGCTCCTCCTCGAGCGAGCATCTCCGCGAAGCGGCGGCTCGGCGTCCCGTCTTCGGTGTCGAGGATCGACACGAGCCAGTCTCCGATGCGCAGCAGACGGGGTGCCCAAACGGACAGTTCCGTTTTCTGCTCGATGACCTGGAGCGAGCGCTTCAACCGCGCTCGACCTCCAGGCCATCGGCTTCCCAATGCAGAAACCCGCCGGAGAGATGGCCGACCTGCACGCCATCGGCCTGGAGCTTTTCTCCCCACTCCTTGGCCTCTTCGCTGCGGCCGTAAAGCACACGAACACGTCCGTCGAAAGGCTGCAGCTCTTCGACCCGGCCGGCCAGCTCGTTCGCTGGAATGTGTATAGCCGAGGGGATTCGGTATCGACCATAGGAGGCTTCATCGCGAATATCCACAGGCACCGCCTTCCCCTGAGCGATCCACGTGGCCAGCTCTTCGGGGCGAACCTCGGCTGCCGACCGAGGCATCACCGGCTCGAGCAGACGGAGCAGGCCGGCCTTGTCGAGCACGCCGACGTGTTGCTGCGCTACCCTGCCTTGGGCGATGACGAGCAGCATCGGGATCGACTGCGCGCGGAAGGTTTGCGCGACCATGGGGTTGCTGTCGACGTCGACATTGACGACCTTGATCTTTCCAGCGAGCTCGTCGGCGACCTGCGCGACGATCGGTGCGAGCTGCTTGCACGGCTGACACCAGTCTGCATAGAGATCCACGAGCACCGGGAGCTCCGACCGAAGAACCTCGGCTTCAAAAGTTGCGTCTGTGACCGCCTGAACTGCCATTTCAGTATCCCCTGTCTCCGTTGTTCGATTCTGTCACGATCGCGACGCCCGCGCTCGTTCCGAGCCGGTTCGCGCCCGCCGCGATCATCCTGTCGGCGGTTTCGGCGTCGCGAATTCCGCCCGACGCCTTTACGCCAAAATTGG
>CAMYMX010000056.1 GCA_947259605.1 uncultured Polyangiaceae bacterium
TCGTCGTGTCCGTGCGCATCGGTGCCTCCGTTGGTTTTGTCACTTCACGGATCGCCTTTGCGCGCGGATATCTCAACTCATCGGCACAACCGATCGATTTCGCTCACCTTTTTGTGGGGATCCCTCAGTCCCAGGTTCGATCCGGCATGATTCGGTGCAACCACGCCCTGAAAGGTCCGATACCTGGACATGACTCTACCGAGATGTGTCCTTCCCAACCGAACCTACCTCTTGACCCGCCGCTGCATCGGCCGACGCTTTCTGCTGCGTCCTGACGATGCACTCACCAACGCCTTCCTCTACTGCCTCGCTCTAGGCGCAGCGAAGCACGGCATCGCAGTGCACGCGCTCTGCGCGATGAGCAATCACTACCACCTGATCCTTACGGACACCGAAGGCGTCATGCCTGACTTCATGGCCTGGTTCAATCGGCAGCTGGCCATGTGCGTGAAGCGCCTTCGTGGCTGGGATGAGGTCGTTTGGGAGCCAAACGTCCCCTACAGCGCGGTCGAGCTTGGCGGGCCTTCGGAGGTGCTCGACAAGGTGGCTTACGTCCTATCGAATCCGGTCAGTGCGGCTCTCGTGCGTTCTCCCGAGCGATGGCCGGGTGCACTCAGCACACTCAGCACGCTGCGTTCAGGGACGGTGAAAGCCGCGCGCCCTCCGGTGTGGTTCAAAGAGAACGCCCCTCAGACCGTAACACTCGAGCTCAGCATTCCCCCCTGCTTTGCCGACCGGTGCGGCTACCTCCAGGCGCTCGACACTCTGCTCAGGAATCGCCTTCCGCAGCTACGGGCCGAGCTCCGCCGTCAGGGGCGAGGCTTCTTGGGTCGTGTCCGAGTACGCAAGGCGGTGGTGACCGACCAGCCTGCGAAGAAGAAAGAGCGCTTTGGCCGAAATCCGACCTTCTCAGCGCTCACACGCGACGCGTGGCGTGCGGCAGTGCAACGCCTACGTGCCTTCCGTCTGGCCTACCGCATAGCCTATCGAGCTTGGCGCGAAGGAGGCCGAAGCGTCGAGTTCCCGGCGGGCACCTGGTGGGTCGTTCGCTTCGCCGGCGCATCGGCCGCGAGTTAGCCAAGCGGCACTGGGATAGAGCTTCTCCATCGGGCCTGTAGAAAGCGGGCAGGGCACTGGTGCGGCCTACGAGATGCGATCCGTTCGAGAGCCTTTGAGAGACGCTCTGAGCGAGTGTATCGAACCCGCTGTCCGAGCCAAATGGCGTGCATCAATAGGACGCGGCGACTGCTCGCGGCGGCTTCAACCTGGCAAGAGCGCGGTGGCCCAGGCGACGTCGGTCCCAACCTGGGAAAGTGAGAGGCTCAGTTTCCCGCGGGCACCTGGTGGGTCGTTCGGTTTGCCGGCGCAACTGCGGCGACGTAACCAACCGGCACTGCGATGGAGCGTCCACATCGTGCCTGTAGAAAGCGGGCAGGGCACTGGTGCGGCCTGGGAGATGCGATCCGTTCGAGAGCCTTTGCGAGACTCTATGTGCGAGTGCAGCGAACCGGCTGTCTGAGCGGGATGGCGCGCATCAATGGGAAGCGGCCACTCCTCCCGGAGGACTCCAACCTGGCAAAAGCGCGGTGGCCCATGCCCCATCGATTCCAACCTGGGAAAGTGAAAACTACGAATTACGCGACCACGGTCCGATCTCCCGGAGAAGCGCGGTAGACCAGGCCCTGTCGGTTCCAACCTGGGAAAGTGAGAACTCCGTCGGTTCCAACCTGGGAAAGTGAGAGGCTGGAAAGTGAGAGGCTCAGCAGGGGAGTCCTACCCGCCGATCGAGCAGTTGCCGAAGATGCAAGTGCCTGCTTCACCGTCGAGGCAGGGATCGCCGTCGGGTACTCTCGGGTTCGAGCAACTTCCATCGCCGTTGCAGACGTCATAGGTGCACGATTTGCCGTCGTCGCAGTAGTCGTCGGTGCCGCAAAGGCAGACCCCGTCGATGCATTGGCCGAGGCCAAGGTCACAGATCGTGCCGTTGGGTGCCGCGGGATATTCGCAGAACCCGAGGGAATTGCAAAAATCTTCGGTACACGGATTGCCGAAGGGAGGCAGCCCGTCGATGGGACAGGGCGTGAAAAAGTTGCACCCGAGGAATACTGGCTGGCAGGTGCCGTTGAAGCACTGGCCCGGAGGGCCTTCACAGTTCCAGCCGTCGTCGATCGGATCGAATATGCATTCAGACCCGTCGCATAGGTTATACGTGCATGGGTTCCCGTCGTCGCAGGCTGTTGGAGCGCAAGCTCCCGGGAATGCTCTCAGTGAGCACTGGCCCCAATGGCAGACTCCCCCAATCCCCGAATCCGCGTCGCAGCTGAGGTCGCGCGGGACGTTGTCTGGCTCGCATTGACCGGTGGCGGGGTCGCAGTCCTGAGTCGTGCACTGTTCGTCGGGGCAAGGCATCTGAGCACACAGGCCGCTCTGTGCGACGCACGTGCCGTTGTCACAGATTCCGGTCTGCGACGGGTCACCTGGGGGCTCGACCCCGGTTGGGTCACAGGGCTGGTCATCCCATGGATTGGGAACGGGATCGGCACAGACCATCCCGTCCGCATCGACGCAGCCCTGCTGCGTGCAGCAATTGATTCGGCCCGCGTAAACGATGACGCACTCGTCGACCGGAGCGGCGGTGACGCAAATGTCGCTCACACACGCGCCCTCGACTCCGCCGCTCACAGGATTGCTGCAGGGAGAGTAGGCGTCATCGCCCAGGCAGTCGGTCGATATGCACTGTCCCTGGGAGCAGGTTCCAGTGACTCCCCCAGCGTCGCAGGTGGCTCCGTCGATGTTAGTGTAGACGCACTGCCCCGTCTCGATCGACCGGCCCGCCGCTACCTGGCACGGGTTGGGCGATGGCGGACAGGAGCGGTTGCACGACACCTGCCCGTACAACGGGACGACTAGCACCAAAATCAAAGCCATCCATAGGAGACGCAGGGAGCGCATCGGAATCTCCTCTCCCGCTAGGGGAACGTTCGCGTGGCCACGTTGGCCGAGTTTGATGAAACCACCAATTTCGACACCCGTCCATACGTAAATGGTGCGCCGCGGCCCACGGCGAAGTTCCCGAGCGAGCTGGTCGGGTTCCCGGCCGCATTGCGCTCTGGCGCAAACCCGTACAATTTGGCAGCCTTGCATTTGTATTCCCTCAGAGCCGTAGTCGCTGGCGTGCTGATCGCCAGCTGCACCTCCCCGGTGTGCCGGCCGGAGCTCGCCGAGCAGGCCGGACGCTGCGTTGCTCGGGAAGCGAAGCCATGCGAGCCTGCTTGCAGCCCCACCGCGCACGAAGTGTGTGACGGCGATACCGACTCGCCCTCGTGCGTCTGCGCGCCAGGTTACGAGGGGAACCCGTGCGAGTGGACGGGCGTTCTCAGCGACCCCGGTTTTCAGAACGAGGACGCGTGGATCCGGGACCGAGGCGCCACCGTCCTTGAATCCGAAACCTTTGACTTGATCGACCCCGGTGTCGCCTTCTTCGCGCCGAGCGTAGTCTGCAACGCGGGGGAGGTGAGCCAGCTCGTACAGATGCCGAGCTACGAGGCTGGCGAGCCTCTCGTTGCCGAGGTGACATATCGTGCGCAGGGCTTGTTCGGCTTGTCGGTCGGGTTCACTCGCGCCTGGACGCAGCTCGCTGCGACTTCCAACGACGAGTGGCGAACTGAGCGCGTGTGCCTGGGGGCCGCGGCGTACGGCGGTCCAGTTCTCGTTCAGCTCGGAGCGCGGGAGCAGCATCCCTCGTGCTTTGACCAGGAGCGCGAAGGTAAGATCGAGGTCGACCGCCTCGACATCGTGCTGGCGGATCCCGACGAATGCCCTGCGCCCGGCGAGGTGCCGAACGGTACGGCCGACGAAGGCGGGGGCGGCTGGCAGTTCGAGGAAAAAGGCGCAGCGTACGCGAATTTCGCCGCGGGTGTGGGTCGTGGAGGCAGCTCGGGTGTTCGGCTTGCGCGCGAAGGCCTCGACCTCGCGGCAGCGTGGCTCAAGCTGTCGGTCCCGTCTTCGGACTCGATACCATCGCCTGCGCTTCGCTTTTGGTGGAAAGGTACGAGCGGGCGCCCGTTCAACCTCGAGATCGGACGCTACGAAGGAGTCGACCAAGGAACGTTCCCGCTCGACGTCGTGATCGGCAACAACTCGGACGTCAACGTCATTTATTGCTTGCCGCCCTGGACGCACGGCAACGTCGTCGATCTGATCTTTAAATCCCTGGCGGACAGCCCCGTCGCCAGTGAGCTCATCGTCGACGATGTGGAGATCGTGTCCGAGGCGCGCTGCGGCACTTCCACGGACCTCCTCGACCCCGGTTTCGAGGCGGGAACCACCCGGATCATGGGCGTCGCGCTCTTTTCGCTGAACCAGGAGATCACCCTGCGAAGCGATCCGGAGCTGGCGCGCACGGGAGAGGGCGTCCTCGAAATCTCCTACTCCAATGAAGACGCGGTCTCACAGTGGGAAACGTGGGTTTTCGTGCCCCCGAGCAACGGAAACGAGGGACCGGCCATCGTATTCTGGTCGAACGTCCCCGCGTTTAACGAGATACCCATCCGGAGCGTCCTCGGCCGCGCTGCCGTCGACCCCGCCGACCTCTCGGTTGGGGGAGGTTGGCGACGAAACGAGCGCTGTCTGCCTCCCGACTGGTCGGGGCGGTGGTTTCGCTTTCAGTGGAGGTTGGGCGAGTCCCCCCGACCACCCCCCGCGCCGGTCTCTCCGCCGATTCGCATCTACATCGACGATCTCGAACTGATGACGAGCTTAAATTGTCCGAGCGAGTGAGGTTCGGGACGACCCTGATCGGCGTTTCGTCGACCGCGGTCATCGGAAAACGACGAGGCCCGTCGTTTTTCCGACTCTAGGCGGCACTACAAGCAAAAACCGCCGTGTTTCGCTTTGGCACGGCCCGTGCACTACCTCCTCGCATGCCTAACCAGCACCGCAATCAACGAGGAGAATCAGCCATGCACAGCAGTCCCGAAATCAACGCCGTCATCAACAAGGCCAAGCAGCAGCGTGCCGACTACATCGCTTCCAAGCTCCAGGGAAGCACCTTGCCGCTCGCGGTCGTGCTCGCAGCCGCCGTTTCGATCGCGTTCATTTCGTTTGGCGGCGGCTCGAGCGCGGATCCCGCTGCGCAAAACCCCGTCGTCGAGGTCAGCTCACAGAACGGCTGAGGGTCCCACGGCTCGCGACCGCGTCGATCATCGCGTCGCGGGCCAGGGCCCCGAGTGGCCGAAGGGTCTGGAAAATGTGATGCCTATCGGGGATACTCCCTGAGATGCGATGGGTAGTGACTGTAACGGCCCTTTGGCTGTGCGCGCTGCCGAGCGCCCTTGCGCAGACCGAGGACTGGTTGGTGCTGCCGACCACGACGGAGCAAGCCGAGGCGCCCTGGATGGCGCCGACCGTGCGCGCGGCCAACCGAGCGCTCCGGCGCCAGGGAATCGGCGTCTGGTTCCCGGACTCTGCGCGTTCTGTCTTTCGCGAACGTGGCTCCTTCGAGCCGCCGGCGCCCCGCGATGACGAGATCTCCGCCTGGACCGAGCGTGCACAGGCTGCGGTGCGCACCATCGTGCTTGGCGATCGCTCGGCGGCGCTCCCAGAGCTCGAAGCCGTGCAAGCGTTCGCCGAGGAGAACCTGGTCGCCCTAAATCGCGATCCTCAAACCGCGGGCCCCGTGCTGGACGCGTGCCTCTACCTCGTTCGTGCGTACCTCGACAGCGGCGATCCCGATGCTGCGGCGCGCCAAGCTCAGGACTGCGTGCGCCTTTCCCCGTCCGCTTCACCAGATCCGCGTGTCCATCCTCCATCGATCATCGACCTTTACGCAACCGCACAGAAGCCGAGCGCTGCCCGCGGGGGCACCCTGATCGTCGAGAGCGAACCGGCCGCTTGCGACCTGCGAATCAACGGCACGCTCGTTGGGAAGACGCCCATGGCCTCCGATGGCCTGTACCCCGGCATCTATCAGGTGCAGGTGGAGTGCGGACCTGACGAGCCCGGCCGCGTCCACCGAGTCGAGGTGCCGCTCGGCTCGCGAAGCCTCTTCGTGATCGCCCGCTTCGAGCGCGTCGTGCGATCGTCCACGCTGCTCTACCTTCAGTTCGAAGAGACCCCCGATCCCCAGGAGCTCACGCGGTTCGCGCGCGAGGTCGGCCGTTCACTACCGGCCTCTGCCGTCATCGTCGCGTCCCTGATGAGCCCCGATGTCATGCAGCTCGAGGTGGAGCTGGCGACCCAGACGGAGTCGACGATCGTTCGGCTCCCCACCTCTTCGACGGGGCCTGACCAGGAGCTCATGAACGAGTCGGTGGAGGCTCTGCTCGCCGGCCGATGTGCGGATTTCACCAAAGACGCGCCGCAGGAGATCGATTGCCGCACGGGTGAAGCGATCGTGACGACCCCGGTCGAGCCCATCTACACCAAGCGCGTCGGTCCCCGTTCCCTTTTCATCACTGGCGTGAGCCTCGCATCGGTTGGGGCAGCTTCGCTCGCAGCAGGTTGGAGCCTCGCCATCGTGCGGAGGTCCGTGGGCGACGATTGGATCGCCGATCCGAACAGCCTGAGCCTCCAAGGGAAGTGGCTCGACCTCCAGACCGGCGTGATCGTCGGGGGGTCGGTCGGCGGGGGCCTCCTCGTTGCTGCGATGCCGATGGTGCTGCCCATTCACGCGAAGACGCCGTGGTGGGCGTGGGTCAACGGCGGTTTGGGGGTCGCCGCAGCGGTCGGCTCGATTGTCTCTGCCGCCACGGCCTCGCCGAAGCCGGCGGAGTCCTGCGAGCTCAACGGGCAGGACCCGAGCGCATGCGTGAATTGGAAACGCGATACCGACCGGGCGATCCTCTTGGGCGCCACGGCCGCGCCACTCTTGACGATGCCGTTGGTGTACCTCTTGCGACGAGGTGCCCGGAAGCCGAAGGTTGAGGTCCAACCTAGAGTTCTCGTCAGTCGGCAGGGCGGGGCCGTAGGGGTGACGGGCTCGTTCTGAGGCCCGTCGTGTCGAACCAAGAACGACGACTGCGGTCGTTTTTCGGCGACGGTAGTCGTCCATCTTTCGGTCGCACGCTTCGGACCCATTGATTTTCACGGCGGTTCGCTGTTGGCACGGGCCGTGCGTGGGGAGTCCTGTCATGCTCCCCACGCAACACGTTGCCCTCCGCGTCGTCGAGGCCGCGTACGATCTCGAGAGTCATCCCGAGCCCTGGCTTGGCGGCCTCCTCAAGAGTGGTGAGACGGTGCTCGACCAGGGGCTCGGGTGCGCCGCGGTCGCGGTAGCAGGCTCAACGGCGAGCGGAGAGCCGCTGGTCTCTCGCATCGTGACCCACGGGGACTCGTCTGACGGCTTGGCGCTTCGTTTGGCTCGCGCGTCGCACTCTATGCAGTTGGACAGCCCCCTGACGGGGGCCGATGCCTCCACGAGTGCGGTCGGGACCCTCTCGGCCGTCAGCTCCGAGGCCCCTCGTCTTCATCACGCTTTTCGACGCCGCGTGGGCTGCAAGGACGTCCTATGCCTCCTCGCCATCGATTCGGAGCTGCACGGTGTGTTGCTCCTCACGCCCACGCCCGGACGAATCTCGCTGAGCGCGAAGGCAAAGAAACGATGGCGGACAGTCGCGTCGCACATCGGTGCGGCAGACCGCCTTCGACGCGCGCTCGGGCGCTCGAACCAGGAGCGGCTCATCCCGGTCACTTCGCTGCCACGAGAGCTCAGGGCGGATGCCCCCTCGGATGCTTCGTCGTCGACTCCGTGCGGGCGGTCCCTGCGAGACGCAACCGTCCGCGCCGATGTGGAGAGACGAGGAGGGCGCGACGGTCAGGCCATCCAACCGCGCGAGGTGTTGCGGCGCCTCTTCGACGGGGAGTTGTCCATAGTCGATTCGTTCGTCCGGAACGGTCGGTTCTACACCTTGGCACGCCCCAGCGATCCGCTGCTGGCCGACCTTCGCGCGTTGACGGCCAAGGAGCAGCGGGTGGTCCTTCGTACGGCCCGGGGCGAGAGCCGAAAACTCGTGGCCTACCATCTCGGGATGAGTCGCAGCCGGGTCTCGAGTCTGTTGGGTTCCGCGATGCGCAAGCTGGGTGTCAAGAACCAGACCGAGCTGGTCATGAAAGCTCGCTGTCTCGAACGTCATGAGCTCCTCCATGACCACTGACGGGAGGACACCCCAACCGAGGTGTGTTATTCCCACCTCCGTGTCAGTGGTTGACGACAACCCGCTGTGGCTCCGAGTGCGGAACGTAGTCAACGCACTGGTCTCGGGGCTCCGAACCGGTCGATTCATCGAAGAGGCGCTCGAGTCTCTCTGCGTCGAGCTGGATGCGAGCTCGGCGTGGAGTACGCTCGAGACGAAGGGTCACGGGCCCCTGCACCGTTCGAGGACGGCGAGTTTTCAAGGCGTCTCTCCGGCGGTCTTGGCGCAGCACGTGACCGAGGTCTTGGCGCGCGTTCAGGGGGAGCAGGCAACGACCGCCGGTCGGGTGCCGTACGCCGAAGTCGGGTCGTATGTTGCCGTGCCTCTTTGGTCGGAGCCTGACGTCCGCGCAAAGACGCGCGAGTTCGTCGGCGCGATGTACCTCGAGTTCCGGGGAGATCAGGGCACACAAACCGAAACGCTCGCCTTCATCGAGATCGTGGCGGCACTCCTTGGCGGGATGATAAGCCAGCAAACGCGCATCGAGGCGACGTCTGAAGACCTGCTCGTCGAGCGGGCGACCGATCGGCACGACAGCTATCTGGAGCTCGACCAACTCCTTGGGCCCGAGAGCATGCGCGGCATCCGCGAAGAGCTTCGGGCGGCGATGGGAAGCGGCGCGTCGATCATGATTCTCGGCGAGTCAGGCACCGGCAAGACCCAGCTCGGGACCGCGTTCGCTCGGGCGTCGCGCCAAGAGCCCATCGTGCGCGCAACGCTTGGAATGGCGGACGACCTCAACACGATTACGTCGGAGTTGTTCGGTCATGAGCGCGGTGCGTTTTCTGGCGCCGTGTCGAAGCGAAAGGGCCTCGTCGAGCACGCCGATGGTGGGACGCTGATTCTCGACGAAGTGCTCAACCTGCCATCGAACGCGCAGAAGCTGCTCCTCGACTTCACGCAGTTCGGTCTCTATCGGCCGCTTGGCTACCAGGGCCGCGAGCCGAAGACCGCGAAGGTCCGACTAATCTCGGTGACCAACGGCGACTTTCAGCAGGCGATCAAGGAGCGACGCTTTCGCCAGGACCTCTACTATCGACTGGCGACGGTGCCCATCGTCCTTCCTCCGCTGCGCGAGCGCCGTCAGGACATCCCCAAGATCGCGACTCTCTATCTTCATCACGTCGATAGCCAGACAGGGTGGGAGTTGTCGCCTGACGCGCTGGACAGGTTGACCTCGCCTCATTTGCCCTGGGAAGGAAACATCCGCGAGTTGGAAGCTGTGCTCGAGCGCGCCCGAAACCGTGCCCGCGCGAGCGGTGGGAACGACTCTATCATCGACGCCCGGCATTTCGATTTGGTCGAAGACACCTCGCCTCCTCCTCCCGCAGAGTCGCAAGACGCGCTCCAGGGTGGTGACATCGCCACACGCTGGCAGCAGATCTTGGAGACCCGGGGCGGCCTCGAGGCAAGCGAGAGGGCGATCATCGAGGAGACGTTGGCCGCGTGTGAGGGCTTCGTAGCGCGCGCAGCCCGCGTCTTGTCGATGTCCCGCACCGGGTTGATCAGCCGCATGGCGACCCTCGAAATCGAAGTTGACCAGTTTCGTCGCCGACGCCGACAGAGCTGAGGCGAATCGCGCAGGGTCGGCCGCTTCCTACTCATCCGGCTGCTTTCCGCCTACACTGCGTCCCAGACCCGAGTGCTCGCCCGGTGTCGACAGTGACTTACCAACCGATGGACAAGGCAGGCTTCGATAGGTCGTTTGGCGAACCAGGTCGCCAGGAGTTCGGACCGTACACGCTGGTTCGCCGCCTCGGAATGGGCGGCATGGCCGAGACGTTTGAAGCGATCCGAAATGGACCGGGCGATTTTACGCAGCGCGTTTGCCTGAAACTCGTGCTCCCGTTTTTTCGCGGTCGACAGGACTTCGTGACGCTCTTCAAGCGGGAGGCTCGCCTGGCGGCGAAGCTTCGTCACAGCAACGTGGTCGGGGTCATCGACTTCGGAGAGGTCGATGGAATCACCTACATCGCGCTCGAGCTCGTTGACGGAGCGGATCTGGCGACGCTCCTCGACGCCCAACCAGGTGCGCGTATCTCGCCTGAACATGCTGCCCTCGTGGGGCATGACATCGCGGCCGCGCTCGAGCACGCGCACGACCCGCGGCGGGACGGTTCGGCAGACGCACCTGCCGACAACGCGATCATTCACCGCGACATTTCGCCCTCGAACGTGCTGCTGAGCCTGCGCGGCGAGATCCTCCTCACGGATTTTGGGGTTGCGAAAGCGATCACGGGCACCGCGCGCCAGCAAAGCGCCATCAAGGGCAAGGTGCCCTATATGTCACCGGAGCAACTGCGGTCCGAGGCACTCGATGGTCGTGCGGATCTGTTTGCGCTCGGGGTCGTTCTGTACGAGTCGCTGGCAGGTCACCGTCCTTTTCAGGGAGACCACGACCCAGGGACCATCATGCAGATCCTGAACGGGGATCGGAAACCGCTCCTGGAGGTTGCACCCGAGACACCGCCAGGGCTCGCCGAGGTCGTCGAGCAGTTGCTCGAACCCGATCGAGACGAGCGACCCAAGAGCGCATCGGCGCTGCTCGAGATGCTGGACCCATACGTCCCGTCACCGCGCGAGCGGAGGGAGCTCGGCAACGTGGTAACTGGTGTGAGGGCTTCCATGCCCTCCCCTGCACCGCCGAATCTCGCGAGTGGAAGTGCGCCGACAGAGCCGAGCGGCGAACCAAACGCTGAGTCGAGCGGGGTCGCACGCGCCAGCGGTTCGCTCCCGGGTGTCGAGGCGTCACCGACCTCGCCGGCGACTCAGCCCCAGCCGCGAACGCCTTCGCGCCGGGTCTGGTTGGCTGGTATCCTCGCGTTGGGCATCGCTGCGGGGATCGGGCTGTGGATCAATCCCGTGGAAGAAAACGCCCCCGCACCGGCAACGTTGCCTGTGCTCGAAGAGGGGACTGCGCCCGCGGCTGACCGCACCCCGATCGCCACTCCCGAACCCCCGCCGACTCCAGCGGCCGATACGGAGGCTGGCGGAGAGTCGCCCGGCGACCAAGCACCGGCTGCCGCCGCGGCCGCCGAACCCGTTGCGCAAGATCGCAAACCGGGGCGTCTCTCCGTGGCGGTGTTCCCGTGGGGCGACGTGTGGATCGACGGCAAACATCGCGGGAAGGCCCCAGTTTTAAACGCCGTGCTCCCGCCGGGCCGGCACAAGGTGAGTGCAGGTCAGGGCGAGCCGTCGAAGACTAAGATAGTGCGGCTCAAAGAGGGCCAGCGACGTAGCATCCAGTTCGATCTCTCGGAGTAGCGAAGCGATCAGGAAGTAACTTCCGGGCTGTGTTGCAGGCCAACACAACGCGCCCGCACTCAGTCGGTGAGAAAACGGTAGCGGGCGCCCATTCGTGCGGACGCGAAGGGAGGAAAGCGCAGGTCCTCGAGATAGTCCTCCAGGCAGTTCTTGAAACGGTGACGGCCGGGATCGATCGTCGTGCCTACGACCATTCCGTCTTTTCCGCGGATCGCGAGGTCGATCGTGACGGTGCCAAGCTCGTTCCCGCGCTGGAGCTCTTTTTTGATGCACTCGTCGTACATCTCGTCGAGATGGTCGTCCATGAAGCGGGCGATCTCGTCCCCGGTGAGCTGCCCTTCCCCGCCCCCCGAGGTGGCGTCGCCGAGCTCGACCGGAAGTGCCATCGCTTCTTCATAGGACATCATCTTGATATCGCGACGCGGCGGCC